>DATMWV010000202.1:0-7746 GCA_035562195.1 Thermoplasmatota archaeon | reverse complement strand
GACCTGCATCAAGTCAAGAACAAGAAGCGATTCAGGATGAAATTGACACCATGGATGAAGCCTCTCTAAATGAAATTGAAGGATTTGCAGATTATTTAGATATTTCAACTCCCCGGGTATATTTTTTAATCGGTCGATTTTTAAATTTCATTTCAGATTCAGAAAGTGCTTGTACAACATCCGTCTCAACAAAAGATGCAACATCTGAAAAAGATGAATTTGATACCTATTTAACTCAAAATGTTGATGTTCATTGGACATCTAGAATTATCTATCGTATTTGGGCACAAAAACCAAACATAATAGACCGTATTGGGAAAAATAAATACGCGTCCTTTGGTGTTCCAATTTTCCAGGAAGTCCCATTTATCAATGATAAAAATTTAGGGATGGGGGGAAATGCTCTTAATTTAGATCCTGAATATACCGATTATTATTTGGGGGATTTACAAACAAAGACCACTCGTCGCTTATATAGAGAATCGATGATGGATTGCGATACGGTTGATGAGGTAGTAGAATTATGGGATGACGCTGACCGTTCAGGTGGTCGAGTTCCAAAATTACTATGGATGCACGGTTTTGACAATTCAAATACAGCCTGGGTGGATGCAAACGGTGACATACGTATGATTGAACAGACCGACAGTTATTTTAAGGACGTATCAACAAACCAGGATGATCCTACACAGCCGAACATAATTTGGCATACAAATCATCATCTCTGGAATGAAGAACCAACTTGTTCAGTAATCCCAGACACCAATGATTCCACCTTGTTGAGAGAACAAGAAGCAAAGACATATCTCACAGAAAATTATAGGTCGATAGATTTTGATTTTTTATATCAAGTATTTACGAAATGCCATGGAGGAAATGAACCTGATTACGGTGACATATGTCGACATAAAGATTTAGATGAAGAAGAAAAACAAAAAGCAGAAACAATGTTTTCCTGGATAGTGGAACCTAAAAATTCGTATGTTTATTGGACCCCTGCAGCAACAACTCCATGTGAAGCAGAATATTATTTTTATGAAGATATGGAAAATAGATTCGAACAGGCAGATTTGGATATTTCAGGGAAAAAAATACTTCTTGCGCCCAAATCCTACCAATTCGAAATTGGTACAATCCCTTATTTTCTCCAGGAATCCCAACAAGGTTCCGAGATATTGGGTGAATACCGCGATGAAGAAAAAAATAGGAGTCTGATTATCAGCGCATTTTTATCAGATATAATAACGACTTCGAACAATATGCAGAGAAATCATGATTATACAATTTCATTATCGAATACAAATTATAATGCTGAGTCTTTCTGTTCAAACGTTTCTTTAACTGTTGACGGAGTAGTGAATGCAAGCCTCAGCGCAGATGATATCGCGAACCACACTTGGAATTCTATCCAAAAAGCAATAGACCACTGCTCAACATTAAATGTATTGGTCATTGAAAAAGGCATATACTCCGAAAATATCACGATAAATAAATCAATAATCATCCTTGGTACTAATGAAAACGATGTGATTATTAATGGCTCTATCACAATGATCAACCCACATGATTACGTCCTTCTGAACGTAACCGATCCGATCATGAATGTGAACATGACCGGGATACACTGCCTGTTCCATTTAGACAACACCTCGGACACCAATAGAGAATCCTCTGGATTACCCCTCATCGTTCATGACTACTCACCCCTGAAAAATGATGGCACGAACCACAACGCGACATACACCACATCAACAATCAAAGGGAACGGTGCGTTCCATTTCAACGGGATCAACAGCTCCATCAACCTCACTGGCATCCCCGCGCTTATTGGGAGAAACACCACGATCAGCGCATGGATCCATTGGACGGGCAGCAACCATTCAGATAATCCGATACTCTCCCAGTCTAATCAGACGGAAGGATATCGCCTCCTCATTAACGGAACGACAAACACGCCACTGTTTCGGCTTGGAACCCATACTCTTATCTCCAATACCACGATCGACAATGGTTGGCATTTCATTGTTGGCACACATAACGCAAGCATCTTGCGACTCTATGTTGACGGTGTCATGACCAATTCTACCATCACATCAGACGCAGGCATCAACGCAACCGCTTTTATCGGCTCTGATAGTGCGTCTAATTATTTCAATGGCATCATCGATGAGGTCGCGGTCTGGAATCGGACGCTCTCCTCCTCTGAGATTGCGCATCTCTACGGTCTGAATTACGGGGTTGTTCTTGATGGTGTCACAGTCCAAAATAGTGACATCGGGATTATTCCTGTGAACCATTCCGACATCACCAACTGCCGTCTACTCAACACCACCACAGGTATCAGCATTGACAACCTCTGTGACCTCAAGATCCAATGTTCCTTCACTGGATGTGACACTGCTGTGAACCTCACTGATTCAAACCCTGATGATGACAACAGGAATCGACTCATGGATAGTGTTATCACTCAGGGCATCAACGGTTTCGGTATCACCTCATCCTCTTGTCTGGATATCATCCGGACGTTCTTCAACTGCACCACGGGACCATTGATCTTCACTCAATGTAATTACAGCACCATTAACATCCAAGACACCTGGGCATGGGGTAACCAGTCCCCAGATCAACCTAGCCTCATTGGACCCAGCTTGGGGGACATCAACACACCGTACACCTATTATGGGTGTACGAATGATACGAACCATGATGATATCTTTTATTGTTTCAACTGGGGCGATGGAAACACATCCGGCTGGCTTGGACCCTACCCCTCAAACCAGACAATGAATGCGACACATACCTGGACGCAACAGGGTGGGTACTATGTTCAAGTGCAGGCGAAAGACATCTTCTACAACACCAGTGATTATTCGCAGGACATCCTGTTCCGAACCGAAACTCTCCCCCCGATGATCAACACGGTTCAACACGCGCCAGATATCACAGGTTTCGGAGACTCAATAAATATTCAAGCAAATGTCACGGATGATACCTCGGGGAACTACAGCGGAGTGAAGATCGTCTCCGTGAACTTCACCTTCCCCGATCAAACCACTGGGAACTTTACCATGGAGTACATCGGGAATGATACGTATCTGTATAATTTTAGTGATTCGTGGCTGGTGGGTCAGTATAATTATACGATCTGGGCAATGGATAACGCATTTAACATGAATAATTCCACTGGGCATCATTTCCATATCTCCGCGGAAGCGGCGGTTAGCATCGCCACCCTGCAGAATAGTTACAATGGGAATCAATATATCAATATCACAGATCCACCTAATCCACCGGAAAACTATATGGTAGTGGATCGGGGGCTTACCTGGGATGAATTTTATAACAATGAGACTGGACAGAATGTTCTTGAGGTTTCAACTGGACCGGTGAACTACCAGGACAACATTGGGATCTGGACACAGATCAATACTACAATCACATCGCTCTCAAGTAATCATCCCGCATACGTTTACGGATATCGAAAGGGAAATGACCGTGGAGTGTTCGGTGTGTATTTCAAATCCAATGCGCAGCAGGAATGGCCGGTCGCGTTCACCTACAACAAATCAGATGATCCAACAGTCCATGCGGTACGAAGCAAACTTGTTGGGGTTGGCTATGTAGATCCACAAAGCAACTGGGCATACCAATACCTCCAAAATGTGCAGAGCAGTCAGGGGCAAACCACGGAGAACTCGATCACCTACTCGGGTGTTTTCACAGGAACGGATGTCACTTGGCGCTATACGAATACTGGTCTGAAGGAGGAAATCTTGTTAAGCAATGCAACAAAAAGTGTATTACAGAACCACCCGCCATCCCAATATGGTCTTCATGATGCCAGTTCATATCTGGTGTTTATCACAAAGTTGGATTATCAGAACCTTAACCTTTATAATGGTTCCGGGATGCTTAACGGAAATGTCACAATCTCTGATGAAGGGGTTGAATTCAAGGATGTACTGGCACAGTTCAAATGCGCATTACCTCTCGGTGAAGTATATCAAGTGAGTAATGAATCCGTGCGACAGAAACTGACGTATCGAATAATCCATCTCAACGGCAACACCTATCTACTATCCGGGTTGAATATCTCTGATTTGAACGCGATGATGTTCCCAGTAGTTATTGATCCGACTCTATCAGTCAATTCCCTCTATAACGATGGATTCATCTCCAACTCCAGTACGAGCTATAATACCGTATGGGGGGTCAGAAGTGGTTCAATCGATAGTTCTTCAACGTACCTCTCGATAGGTCAGAAAAAAGCAGGCTTCCCGATCTCCACCTATTATATATATCGTGGGTGTGTCCTCTTTAACACCACTGCTCTGCCATCGAATGCGTATCTTGACAGCGCGATACTTTCCTTGTATAAGAAGGATGATTACTCAACCACCGATTTCCTCCTGACGATTCAGAACGGTCAACCAATTTACCCGCATAATCCTCTGCAGATTGGTGATTACGATAAGGGGCATTACTCGGGGAACGGCGGAAGTCTCAACACCACTAACTTTGTGAACGGACGGAACAACATCTCGATTTCTGAACTTGATTGGATTAACGAAGCGGGGATCACCAAATTCTGTCTCCGGAGCAGCAGAGACATCAATGGGACCACTCCAACCGGTAGCGAATATGTCAATGTGTATTCAGCAAACGCTCCGAACGCGGGATGGGTCCCGAAACTGATCATTGTCTATCGGAATCAGTCGAAGATCAAAAACACCGGCTCTACGAACATTAAAGGGTATCTTCTTATCCAGGTGCAGTTCTACAACACATCACAAGCGAAATGGGTGCTCGATAATGATACCATCAACGAGACCACACCACGGACCATCGCCAGCGGTAACCAACTCGCACTTGACACCATCTTTAACGGACATGTGAGAGCTTCGGACTTGACACACGGAACAGGTACATATCGAATATACGCTGCGTTTAGAGATCCAGATGGAAACGTCTTAAGAACAAACTATGACGTGGACCTTGAAACCTGGTGGCAGTTCAGCAAAACATAACAATACAAAAGTAACCACCGAAAATCAGGTACTTATAAATCTAACATGATTTTCTAACTTTTTTTTATTTTTCCTTCTTCGCCACAACAATCACGGCAGTCTTGCCAGCATGCTTGGTCAACCCACCGACCTTCCCATCCTTCGTCACTATTTTCTCCAGCAGCTCCTCGACATTATCGATTTCCACTTTTCTCATAATCTCAACAAAAGTAATATTTTCACCTGTATTTGACCTTTTTTAGTACTTTCAGTGACCTCCCAATAGACTATATAAGGTAGAAAAACCTTCTAAAATTATAGGATAAATAATATACAAACAATATGACTCATAAGAAATGACCACCAGAGTGCGACTAACACCCTGGTGATCTGGAGCCATGATAGTATGAGTATCACAGCCCCGTGGATGATTAAGGAAGAAACCTGTTATAAATATTGTTCTCATCAGAAACTCACCCAGACTACGATCACGTTTTTTAACAACCAACATGATTCATTTTCAACCAATCCACAGAGGTTGGTGGGAGGTACAAATCTAAAATGGAAGCAACTTTTAGAAAAAATAGGCCAACAATTTGTCGAACAACAATATCCACAACAAGATGTGGAGGAAATGGGTGAACAAAAAAACGTAACCAGCAAAAAATTAGATGTTGAAAAAATCAAAAACCCCTATATCATCGACCCAACACAATACCACACCCAAGAAGAACTCTTCAACGCCATCAAACACTGGTGGATCTTCAAATACCGAAAAAACGAAAACACCATCAACGACAGACTCCGCTACGCCAGAAACATGGCAGCACACCATGTCTTCCCAATCAACTGGTTCGACCTTAACCCCCTTCAAAGCATCGCGTATCTTGAATACAAAGAATACCAAGAATACCACAATGAACGAGGGAAACACCAGATCATCAACGAATGGAAAACCATCAAAACCTTCGCCAAAGCATTCGGAATCAACGCAGACCTCTGGGGATACATCCCACCCAGCCCGCCAAAACCCAAAGTACAGATCGTTCCACTCCCGAACACCACCTACGAAATAATTCAACACGACTACTCCAAAGATCTCTACAAAAACGCACTCATCCAATATATCCTCATCCACGGTTTTCTTATTGGATGGAGACCCAGCGAACTCCTCATACAGAAAGCAAGGGATGTCTTCCTTGACGACGGCTACCTCATCATCACCGAAACCAAAAAGAACAGACAACCCCGGCAGATATTCCCAGAACCAGATCTCATGACAAACCCGCGAAGAAAAAGTATGAAAAACTGGATAGAACACTGGCGACCCAAAGTCGCAAACCAATACAGTCAGGACTATCTCTACCTCCAATCCAACGGCAAACCTTTCACCGATGCGTACCTAAAAAAATTCCTGAACCAAAACGTCAAACCCGTCTGGAGCTATTACCATCCGTATGTGATGCGGCACTGGTGCGCGATCGCACGACTGATCAGGAGTAAGGTGGATACGAAGAAGTGGGATATATGGGATGTCAAAGAATGGCTTGGGCATGACAAGGTAACAACAACGGAGGGGTACGTGCAGTATGCAAAAATGTATCATCGCAATGCACCGTACGATTGGGTTAAAGCCCTCTTGAAATTCCATGCCGGTTGTTACGACATGGGACAGGAAAAAGGCTTGAAATCGAAAACACCTCAAAATACCTTGGTTTCGACTGGAAACAACAGGAGTGGAAGGGTATGCTCCCGTCGGGATTTGAACCCGAGTCGAAGCCTCGAGAGGGCTTCATGATTGGCCGCTACACTACGGGAGCAAAAAATCGTTATCCACCGGATGCAACCTGAAGGATGCGTAACTCTTTCTCATCATCCAAGGTATCATCCACTGGAATTGGGGTAGATCCTCGCATCACAATCACTGCATCAGAACACAACTGAAGTTTTTTCAGAAGCATCTGTACCGTTTCTCCTTTCTTGATCTCAACGATTGTTGAAGTATCCTGGGGGAAACGCGTGATCTTTACCTTCATACGAACCGATACTCATATAAAAAACCCTTAAATTAACCTTTTGACCGCTTCTCCCTACATGCGTGCTGGGGTAGCCAAGCTCGGTTCACGGCGACGGTCTCGAAAACCGTTGGTGACAACACCTCAGGAGTTCAAATCTCCTCCCCAGCGTAATTTTTTACATGTTTACGATAGTTCAAATCCCTTCCACTGCATTCTACAATTAATTTTAAATCATAAACGTCATTAATCATTTTCTATGAAACAAGTTTTTTATGGAGCGGCAATTCAAGGTGCAACAGACAGAAAAGAACGCTCTCAGGTTCATGAATTTTTTATTACAATCATACAAAAACAAGGTTATGAAGTATATACTGAACATACAACGGCTAAAACCTACGAAGAAGCAATACAAAAACTCGAAAAAGCAATTGGTCCATTGCCAAAAGATGAACTAAAACGAAAAAGATATGTGCGTAATAAAATGATAGATGGGGTCGAAGGTGATATCAAAGCAGCAATTTTTGAAGTGTCTACTCCAAGTTTAGGTACCGGTATAGAAATCGCTCATGCATATCTGAGACCAAGAATAGGATTGTCTCTAATTCCTGTTCTTGCATTATATGAAAAAGATTACTGGCCAAACAAATTATCAACAATGATTAAAGGTATTTCGAAAGAAGACGTTTCTCATTTTACTCTAAAAGAATATAAAACCCTTGAAG
>DATMWV010000201.1:0-8589 GCA_035562195.1 Thermoplasmatota archaeon | reverse complement strand
TTGATAAGGTTCTTTTCGATTACAAGGTGCAACTAGCACTGCGACTCCCTGATTATTAGTCGTATTAGAAGCAATGATCATCCCATCCTGTAACAGCATCACATCAGCATCAGTAATTCCACTCCCTTCTTGATCAACAAGGGTGACTTGACAGGAGCCCTGGGGTCTGCAGAACACATGAATGCGAGAATCTTTCGTAAGATCTACGATCATGTTTCCTATAAAATGTCGTTGTATACCGACCCGTGAGTTCTCCTTGAAAACTTTGATGACATACCGACCAGACTCAAGTGATGCAAAATGGACTCCTTTAAAGAAGGAGATATTACGAATGTCAACCATATGGATGAGTGCTTGGAGTTTCTCCTTCAAAGATGTTTCCTTAGATGAGATATCTTCTTTGATTGGGAGTCGACCAGCCGTCCCTGAGCTCACTAACTCATTATCACGATATACTTCAACATTGATGTAGGGGAAATGACGACCGGTGATCGCAGCGATAGCCGATCCGAAAGGAAATGATGGTGCGTTATGGATATTCACTGTAAGCGAAAAACGATCAGCAGAAGTTACTTCTTCCGAGGATTGATCATCGTCTATGACTGGCTTCATTGGTACAAGAGCCTGAAAAATATCTGTTTCTTTTTCTGCAATGAGATATCCACCAACAGGAGATGAATAGAATTCTGCGTCGAACTCAGCGGTAAACCCTTTCGGGATTATCATATCTTTTCCCGTGATATTTTTTTCATAGCTATTCCGAGTGCACTCGACCCCTGCGACTACATAGTCCAAACCAGGGAAATGTGGATAATTCGACTCGTACGTCTTTACTTGTATCCCATCACGTTCATTCTCCCCTGCTTTGACTATGGAAGAAGAACCAAAGATTAACGCATGAACGTTCCCTGTGGCTCCCTCATCAAACGAGATCCAAGGTTTTTTTCCCATATCGACATCATCTGGTGTTTGTATCAACCAAAGCACCGGATTTTCTTGCGTATATTCAGGGTGTAAATCCACTTCATATTCCTCAATACTATTTTGCTCTGAATAGAAGTGAGAAAAGGGGTAGATCTTCCCGAAGTTCAAATCCGCAATTGATGCACTTCGCATCTCACCACACTGCAACGAGGCATATGTTCCATCTGTGTTTGCCTCAGCGTATACCTGGCATTCTTTCAATGTTTCATGGACGACATGGACCTGAATGCGTTCAGAGGAGGTTGGGCAATAATAATATTTGTAGATTGCAGTAGTCTGAAGATCGTCTCCATTGGATCTGCTCAGTATTTTACAGGAGACCATGAGATTCCCGTCACAGAGAATCTCTTTCGTAATTAATTTTTGACTCGTAGAATTAAATTGCCACATTTCATCTCCGTAATAATAGGAGTACTCAAACGAGAGGATTGCTTCTCCGTTTTTCGGCATCACCTCTGTTGAACCTTCCTGAAGTTTTGTCACAAATTGCGAAGTGGAGTACCAAAGGAATTGACCTTCTTGTGCTACAACATAGCGAATAGTCCCATTTTGCGATATTTTATAAAAATAGGATTCCAGAGGATATCCCGGAATAGGTTCATAGAAATAGGAGGAATCCGCAATAGACACATGATCAGGATACTCAGTAGAAGTGGTTGGTGATTCATCGTAATACACATAATATCGCTCGGTGCTGTCTGTCTGCGGAGGAATCAGGAACACAAGATTACAAGAGAGGATATGGGTCTCATCTGAATACTTCAGAGCATAAAGCTGGGATTCAAGTTCAACGTCATCATCTTTGTTTTGGTAAATTACTCGCACAGAATGAGATGTTTCGTTCTTCGCCCAGCAGGGGGATTCAAATCGAATCGTGGTATCGACAGGCTGGTTGGCTGCAGATTCTTTGCTGGTGACTGACTCAAGGAGAATTTCCTGGCGATCCGACCAGTTGTCGTTCCACCAATCGTCTTGCCCTGCAGAAACCTGGAGGTGCAACACCAAACAGAGGAACACTCCTAGCAGTAGTAAAGCTCGTATCAGTTTTGCCACCATAACGGCGACCAAACCCCCATTTTTATAAAATATTTCACTATGAATAATTATTATCTGGTATTATATTATTCTTTGTACTGAGATAAAATTAGGATAATGAGAGGACGTGGCCTTTTTTTATCACGGTTTCGACCAGATTTACCCCGAAATGGTAGGGGAGGAACTGATGGTTCGGACAATCAAGGATGAGCAGGTCTGCTTGTTTTCCAGTCTCAAGGCTTCCGATGGTATTTTGTAACCCGATAGCGCACGCTGCGTTAAACGTCGCCGCGGTGATCGCCTCTGCAGGGGTCATCTGCATCTTCAGACAAGAAAGTTGAATGATCATCTGCATATTTTCGGTCCAACAATTCGGGTTCAGATCAGTTGCTAACGCAACCGGAACACCACAGTCGATGATCTTTCGTGCAGGGGCAAACTGTTCCATCATCAGACAGAAAGGAGTCCCCGGAAGAAGCACCCCGATGATGTTTTTTTGTGCCATCGCACGTAAACCAGCCTCTGAGGAATTCAAGAGATGATCTGCGCTGATCGCACCAACCTCCGCAGCAAGCAACGCTCCCCTGGTATCAACTATCTCATCTGCATGGATCTTAGGCACAAGACCGTAGTGTTTTGCTTCTTCGAGGATCTTTCTTGTTTGTGGAACCGTAAAAACACCTTTTTCACAAAACACGTCACAGAACCGGGCAAGACCCTTGGTTTTCGGCAACATCTCCTCAAGGATCATTTGTATGTACTCGTTTGCCTTCATTTGTTTTGGAATCGCATGCGCACCCAGAAACGTCGAAACAAGATCCATCGGATGAGTCTTTGCGAGTTTTTGCTGAACCTTCAACAGCTTTATCTCATTTATCACATCAAGTCCATAACCAGTTTTCGCCTCGCAGGAAGTCGTACCATGTCGCAGCATCGTATCAAGACGTTTCTTGCTCTGCAACAAGAGTTGTGCTGGAGAGGCTTTCCGTGTCTTTTCAACGGTATAAAAAATCCCTCCACCACGTCGAAGAATCTCCATATACGGGACACCAGCAAGCTTCAAGTCCAACTCAAACTCTCGAGACCCGGCAAACACGACATGAGTGTGAGGATCGACGAACCCGGGCATGACTAGTTTCCCAGAAGCATCGATGACGGTCTCAGCCTTGTACCGAAGATTCCGACCCACATCAACAATCCTTCCATTCTGTATCGCTATCGACCCGTTCTTCATGATTCCAAGATTCCTCATCTGCCCCCGTATCCGTGGTTTTCTTGGTCCTTTGAGTGTGAGTAGCTCACTTGCATGAGTGATAAGGAGATCAACCGATTGCATAGACTATTCCCAAATGGTTAAATGAAGGACTCTTGATTAAGGTTTACGGTGACTACCTATGGCACGACTCATAGAATGTGTTCCTAATTTCAGCGAAGGGAAAAATAAAAACACAATCGATACAATCCATAACCTGATACAGAAGCATCCAGACGTAACATTGTTGGATTTTACTCCTGATGCAGATCATAACCGCACCGATGTTACCCTGATAGGCTCCCCTGAAGCAGTCAAAGCTGTTGTTTTAGAAATCGCTCTGAAATGTGTCGAACTCATCGATATGAACAAACATAAAGGCGAACACCCTCGCATGGGAGCAATCGATGTCGTCCCGTTCATCCCAATCACCGAGGTGGGCATGAGCGAATGTATCCAGCTTGCCAACGACTTTGCAAAGGAATTCTCAGAGAAAACCAACGTCCCTTGTTATCTGTACGAGGAAGCAGCCAAAAAAGAAAACCGACGAAACCTTGCTGACGTCCGACGAGGAGAATATGAAGGGCTCAAAGCAGAAATAGGAAAAAACCCTGAAAAAGTCCCAGACTATGGGCCGAACAAGATCCATCCAACCGCTGGAGCGACCGCGGTAGGAGCACGATTTTTCCTCATCGCATTCAATGTCAACCTCGGCACATCAAACATTAAGATAGCAGATGATATAGCAAAGGTCGTTCGACATAGCAGCGGTGGGTATCGATACGTGAAGGCGAAAGGATTTGAGATTAAAGAAAGGGGAATCGTACAGGTATCTATGAATCTCACTAACTATCAAAAAACATCCATCTTTCGTGTCTTTGAGACCATAAAAAACGAAGCAGAGCGGCATGGTGTTCCGGTCATAGGCAGCGAAATCGTAGGATTAATCCCCTTAGAAGCATTGGTTGATAGCACAAATCATTACCTCCGTCTTGAAAAATTCACAGTCGACCAGGTCTTAGAAAAACGACTCTTAGAGATAAAGAAGTGATTCCCATGACTAAACTAGTCAAACAGAATGTAAAAATGTTCCTTGACGAGGTCGCTTCCAGCAGCCCTGCGCCTGGAGGCGGAAGTGTCGCTGCGCTCGCAGGAGCACTTGGGGCTGCGTTAACGTCGATGGTGTGTAATCTTACCAAAGCAAAACAAGGATATGAAGCAGTGCAGGACCAAATCTCAGAGGTTCTAGAGAAAAGTGAAGAACTCAGGAAGGACCTCACCGATCTCATCGATAAGGATACCGATGCGTTTAATGAGGTCATGAAAGCATTGAAAATGCCAAAAGAAACAGAGGAACAAAAAGAGCAGAGAAGGGTCGCGATGCAGTCCGCATTTAAACTAGCAGCAGAAGTCCCATTGGAGACCGCACGCGAATGTGTGCAAATCCTTGATGTCGCCCATATCGTAGCAGAAAAAGGAAACAAAAATTCGATTAGCGATGCAGCGGTATCGGCGTTGATGGCGCAGACCGGGGTGCAAGCTGCGATGTTGAATGTTCGTATTAATCTGAGTTCTATAAAGGATCCTGATTATGTCCAGCAGGTTTCAACAGAGCTGCATGAACTACTACAATACGCGATGCAAAAATCAACAGAGATCCTCAGTATTGTCGAAAAAAACCTGTAACACCCCTTGGATGAGCCGCGATGGTCACCTCAGCAAAGAATCTGTATGAGATTTTATTGGATGCTTTTGGGAATCAGCACTGGTGGCCTGTGGATTCAAGGTATCATCAGAAACAAAAAAGCGATCCTCGTTTTGAGATCATTATAGGAGCGATACTTACTCAAAACACGGCATGGACAAATGTTGAGAAAGCTCTTGAGAACCTCAAAAAACAAAACACCTTCACGATTCATGCGATGACGCATGTGAATGAAAACAACCTCAAAACCATGATTCAACCCTCAGGGTTCTTCAATCAAAAAGCTCAACGTCTCAAGTTCTTTGCATCCTATCTTGAAAACAAGTTCGGAGAGGATCTGCAGATGTTTTTCTCACGAGACACATCAGAGATCCATCAGGAGTTATTATCCCTGCCGGGGATTGGTCCTGAAACAGCGGATTCGATTCTCCTGTATGCCGGGGATCATCCTGTTTTTGTAGTTGATGCCTATACGAAACGGATCTGTCATCGATTCTCGTTTCCGGTATCATCTGACTCCTATGATGATATTCAACAATTCTTTGAAAACGAGCTTTCATCGACAATCCCACAAAAAGAACTGACGTCGATTTACAAAGAATTCCATGCACTTCTCGTGGAACTTGCAAAACAGTACTGCTGGAAGAAAAAACCAAGCTGCAGTACCTGTCCTCTAACTCATTTATGTGAGAAGCTCCTCTAGTTTATTGCGTAAGACCTCAGCAGGGATATCGGGAAGTGAAATATACTGCGAGTTGCCCACCTGGCCTTTCCCAGAGGGTTTTACTCTGATAAATCCCGCTTGTTCTATTTCTTTAAGATAGTTCCAAAACATCGTATGTGCCCTTGCATCCTCAGAGTACTCCTCACAGGTAATCGCATAGGTTTTCTCTACGTCACCGGTGTTGGCGTACGCTATGTCCTCTTTCTGTAATCGTTTGGCAATTGAGAGCAGAGTAAGCAATTGATGTTTTCCCAGATTTTTTAGTTTTGTCTCAGTAACAACTGAGTATGTTTCTGCTTTTGCGGTACGCACATGCTCAGGTATTACCTGTTTTACGTGTTTCTCATCAGCGTACATGCCTGCTTTCCAGAGCAACTCTATTGAAAAACGTGCGTCACCATATTCACTGGCGATATCAGCGATAAGCTCGGCACTCTCAGTAAGAACTGTGTTTGCATGGAATGCAAGCTGTACTCGCTGTCGTATGATATCATAGAGCTCATCACGAGTATATTTCTCCAAAATGATGGTGTTGCTGCGTTTAAACGTACTGAGTGCTGCTGCCTCCAGGTCTGCGAGAACATCTTTCTGTGAAATCATGATAACAGAGACGGTATTTCCTGTTTTTGTGGTTTCATCATTAAACCTAGTGAGAGTATAAATCAGATTTGACTTGCCTTTTTTTACCAATGCATCTACCTCATCAAGCACGAGAAGGAGCTGCGAATCTTTTCGTTGGAGGTGCGTACGAAGAATTTCCAGCATTTCCTGTACAGAGAAACCCCGGTCAGGGAACCGTGGATCAAAATGATTCAAGACGCCAAGCAGGACCATAGCATCGCTGGAACGTTTTCGACAATTAATATGGACGTATTCGAGTATCTTGCCTTGTTTTCGTGCGATCTGAACAAGTGATTGACAGAAATATTTCGTCATCGCTGTTTTTCCAGTACCGACAGGCCCACAGATGAACGCATTTTGTCCGATGTTGACAAAAACAGGTTTGAACATCTGAGCAAGTTTTTTCAGCTGTTCGGTTCTATGCGGTAGCTCACTTGGGACATAATCAAAATCAAGCACATGAAGATCCTTAATGACAGATGATGAGAACAACTCATCTTCAATAATACTACCCATACCACAGGGTAATACCTGCTCTTAATAAAACTTTATCTCCGGATATGGATAAAGATTATACATCGGTTTGATATTGTGAGTACTGACAATGGGAGATGAACCTTCTATTCAAAAATCAGTACAATTCCTGAAAAACACGTTTCAAACATATTACGCTTCTAATAAAATAGAACTCCCGGATCGTTTTGGCCGTAGGGAATTTGCTTTTCTGCTTTTTGGTGGGAAAGGTATGGTACGACATCTGGGTTTTGAGAAACGAGAGATGATTTGGAATTTTTTGGAACAACGAGCTCCACAGCATGCGTATTATTCATCAGCGTATTACCAACACCCAGATGCAGCGAAAATGCCAGACAAAATATGGATGGGTGCTGAATTGATCTTTGATTTGGATTCCGATCATCTCCCAAACGCAGAAAAAATGGGATATGTCCAATCGCTTGTTGAAGTGAAAAAAGAATTTATTAAATTGATACATGAGTTTTTACTCAGTGATTTTGGGTTTAAAGAAAAACACATGGAACTGTATTTCAGCGGGGGGAGAGGATATCATTGTCATGTGAAGGACCCTGCGATTTTGGATCTGGATAGTAATGAGCGGAGGGAGATTGTTGATTATATCACGGGGCGTGACCTGCAGGATTCCCTTATCTTCCATGAGCAAGCCACCAGTAGGAAAAGCTATGGAAGTCATTCGTTTGCAAGTGGAAAAAGCCTTAAGATGCCCACGCCAGACCAAGAAGGATGGAAAGGTAGGATCAGCCGAGGTATTATTGATCTGGTCAATGAGATCAAAAAAAGTGAGAATCCTGAGAAAAAATTAGAGGAATACGGGGTTAGTACGCAGGATGCAGAACGACTCGTTCAGGAGCTATCAGAGGAGCGGATGCGACGGATAAAAGACGGGTTGCTTGACCAGTCTAAGACGATTCGGAAGTTTTTTTTAAATAGTGCGTTACGAAAAACAGCAGTGTCTCTGAGTGCAGGAGAAACCGATGAACCGGTTACATGTGATGTGAAACGCCTCATCCGGTTACCGTCATCGCTGCATGGGAAGACCGGGTTAAAGGTTGTAAAAATCACAGTTGACGATTTGAAAGAATTTGACCCGCTAAGAGATGCGGTCGCGTTACCTGATGATCCTGTGCGTATCGTTGTGGATCGACCGGTATCGTTGGATATGAATGGTCAGAGCTTCCATCTCAGCGAAGGTGAGCAGGAGGTTCCAACCTATCTAGCAGCATTCCTGCTAGGAAGAAAAGAAGCAACATTTGTCTAACATCCCTGTTTTTTTTACCTAATCTTTATCAAAGGGAAAGAATAATAAAGAGGCAAGTTCTTTTTAGTGAATGGTGATTTATGAGAAAACACACGATTGCTCTTTGCATCATACTTGTTGGTATACTTCTGGTTCCATCACTAAGCACAGCATCCTTGTTGATAGCACCAAAAAATGACCTTGCACTCGAAACAGTTCGTGAACAACATTTAAGAGACATACAGAATCATTTTCCCATTATTGTCCCACAAGGTCTGTATCACACCTATGATGAAATGACGACCCTGCTGCAGGGTCTTGCAATAAATCATTCTGATATCATGTCAGTTGTCTCGATTGGGAAGACATTCGAAGGCAGAGATCTCTGGATGGTGAAGCTTTCAGATAATGTCAATCAAGAAGAGGATGAACCTGATATTCTATTCATGGGGGCACACCATGGTGATGAAAAACCATCCTATGAGGTGCTTATT
>DATMWV010000200.1:0-10341 GCA_035562195.1 Thermoplasmatota archaeon | reverse complement strand
GATAATACCGGGCAGATTCTTTCTGCGGATCTCACAGGGATCATCATCGGGAAATATGGTCTGAAAAAAAAGAAAGGGACCATCATCGTAAACGTCGAATGCTCCAAAACCGTCAAAGAACAACTAGAACCATTGGGATATCACATCAAACAAATACAGGTCGGCCATACCTTTTTGACCCTTGAAGCAAAACAAACAGGTGCCCTTCTTGGGATAGAATCCTCCGGGCATCTCATCATCCCTGAATATTTCCTCTTCGATGACGCACTTGTGGTCCCGCTGAAGATTGCAGAAATCCTCGACAACGTAAAAAGACCGTTGCATGACCTCGTGATCGAATCTCCAAGTTATCCGACAAGAAAAGAGGAAATCGAATGTGCTGATGACATCAAGTTCGAAGTCATTAAACGACTTCAACCGATGCTTTCAAAGGAATATGAACAGGTCAACATCATGGATGGCGTACGGATTGATTTCAAGGAGGGATGGGTGTTGATACGGGCTTCGAACACCAGTCCGATCATCCGATTGACCGCAGAGGCAGATACCACAGCCATTCTTCAGGATTTATGCAATCGGTTTATGAACAAGACACAGGAAATGGTTCAACAGATAAAAACAACACAGTGAAGGTACAATAGATATGACGCGGCTTTTTGGCACCAACGGCATCAGAGGTGTCGTGAACCAGGACATGAACAGTACCCTTGCCTTAGAAATAGGACAAGCCTGGGGGACGTATCTCAAAAAAACAGTTCCTCGGCCGAAATGTGCCATCGGAACTGACGCCCGACTCTCGAATCATATGTTGAAATCCGCGCTGACCGCAGGATTTCTTTCAACAGGTTGTGATGTCGTCGACGTCGGTCTTGTCCCAACACCAACCCTGCAATACACTGTTAAAGAAAAACAATTTGATGCTGGCGTCATCATCACTGCCTCTCACAATCCACCTCAGTTCAACGGCATCAAAGGAACAGCATCTGATGGAACTGAGCTGACAAAAGACGTTGAAGAAACAATCGAACAGATCTATTTTTCTAAGGGTTTTGCTCTTTCAGATTGGAACGAGGTCGGCAGCTATGCAACATGGACTGGTGCAATAGAATTGTACATTAAAGGGGTTCTCTCCTGTGTCGATGTCGCCTCCATTAAAAAACAACGGTTCCACGTCGTCCTTGACTGCGGGAATGGTGCTGGAAGTCTTGTCGCCCCGATTCTTTTAAAAGAACTTGGATGTGTGGTGACTGAACTGAACTGTGAACCTGATGGTATGTTTCCTGGGCGGCACTCAGAGCCCCTGCCTGAGAACCTTACGATGCTTATGAAAAAAGTCTCTGAGTCTCATGCGTCGTTCGGAATCGGGCTTGATGGGGATGCAGACCGAGCGATTTTCATTGATGAGAACGGATCATACATCTGGGGTGACAAGTCACTGTCACTTGTCGGAAGATATATCACCTGCGAAAAAAAAGGAGGGATCACAGTCACCCCTGTGACTACCTCGACATGTTTTGAGGACGTGATCCGCCAGAACAAAGGAAGAGTCATCTACACCAAGGTTGGGTCTCCTATCGTCGCAGGTGTGATGAAGAAAAACCATGCGGTGTTCGGAGGAGAGGAGAACGGAGGCCTTATCTTCCCTGAATTCCAATATTGTCGTGATGCTGCGATGTCTCTTGTAACAGTACTTGAAATCCTCGCAAGAGAAAAAAGACCATTGTCTGAACTGATCGCGGAGATCCCATCCTATGAGATGCTGAAAACAAAAATACCATGTCCTGCAGAAAAAAAAGAGCGTATTATAAATCTGTTGGCAAACGAAATGAAGAACCATCGTGAGATAACCGACATTGATAGAACCGATGGATTAAAATTATACATGAAGGACGGATGGGTTCTGATGCGTCCATCAGGAACAGAGCCGATTTTCAGAGTATATGTACAAGCAAAGGAAAAACAACGGGCTGAACAGGTAGCACTATTCTACAAAAACCTTGCCGCATCTCTCATGCAACATGCGTAGGAATCCATTTTTTAACACATGCGAGTACGTCTCCTGTCATCTAGGTAAAACTTATAAATAAGAAGCCTATACGCTATCAAACCTTCGAAGTAAAGAAAGGAATAGGAAAAGATAAATACTGAATTGAAATGTAGACTCATGGAGGTAAAATTATGGCTGAAAAACCACACCTAAATTTAGTAATTATTGGTCACGTCGATCATGGCAAGTCCACACTCGTCGGAAGAATCTTACTTGATACCGGACAGTTCCCAGCACACATGGTTGAGAAATTCAGAGAAGAAGCAAAAGCAAAAGGAAAAGAAAGTTTTGCTCTCGCATGGATTTTCGATCAACTGAAAGAGGAACGAGAACGAGGAGTCACTATCGATGTTGCACACAAACGATTTGATACTGACAAATATTACATCACAATCATTGATGCTCCTGGTCACCGAGATTTCGTTAAAAACATGATCACTGGTACATCCCAAGCTGATGCTGCTATCCTCGTGGTTGCTGCACAACATGGTGTCATGGCACAGACAAAAGAACACATGTTCCTTGCTCGAACACTGGGTGTCAAACAGTTGATTGTTGCGATTAACCAGATAGATGCGACCACGCCACCGTACGACAAAGCCCGATATGAAACAGTGAAAGCCGATGTCCATATGTTAGCGAAAAGCGTCGGTTACAAAGATGAGCAACTCCAGTTCCTGCCTGTCTCGGCTTTTGAAGGCGACAACATTAAAGATAAGAAGAATATCACCTGGTGGACTGGGGATACTATTTTGAAAGCGATTGACAAATTTGTCCTTCCAGAAAAACCAGTTAATCTCCCACTCCGATGGCCAATCCAAGATGTCTACACCATCAAGGGAGTCGGCACAGTTCCCGTCGGAAAGGTCGAATGTGGTGTCATGAAACCTGGGATGAGCCTGATGTTTAAGCCAAGTATGAAACCTGGTGGAGTCACTGGAGAAGTAAAAACCATTGAGATGCACCATGAGATGATCAACCAAGCAATGCCTGGTGACAACATTGGTGTCAACGTCCGCGGTCTGAACAAAGGAGATATCAAAAGAGGAGACGTCGCAGGACCAACAAATGATCCGCCAACCGTTGCCAAGTCGTTCATCGCACAGATCATGGTGTTGAACCACCCCTCTGTCATCACAAAAGGATACACTCCTGTCTTCCACTGTTACACCGCACAAGTCGCATGCAGATTTGAAGAAATCCAAAAGAAACTTGATCCGAAGACCGGTCAAGTCAAAGAAGAGAACCCTGATTTCATTAAAACAGGAGACGCCGCGATCGTCAAGATTATCCCGACTCGTCCGATGGTCATTGAATCATCAAAGAAGATCCCACAACTTGGGAGATTCGCCATCCGTGATATGGGACAGACCGTCGCAGCTGGTGTCTGTTTAGAAGTCGAGGCGGCAAAGTAATTTTCCCCTCTCTTCTTTTTATTATTTTAATATCAATGGAGGCAACCGAATATGCCAGCACAGAAAGCACGAATCTCACTGACCAGCACGGAATCAACAAAGCTTGAGGAAGTGTGTACGCAAATTAAGATGATTGCAGAAAAGACCGGTGTCGCATTGCGAGGACCGGTGCCAATGCCGACGAAACGGTTGCGGGTTCCTTGTCGGAAATCACCTGATGGAGAAGGCACAGAAACCATTGACCATTGGGAGATGCGGATCCATAAGCGGCTCATTGATCTGGATGCAAGCGACCGTGCGTTGCGGCAGCTGATGAGAATTCAGGTCCCTGATGGAGTCCATATTGAGATTGTTCTGAAATCATAGGACAACCCTTTTTTATAAGGATTATTGTATACCCTTGCATTAGTGATAACACTGCTGAGGTAGCAAAGCTCGGTCCACCGCGCCGGCCTTGAGAGCCGGTTCTCCGCAAGGGGATCGGGAGTTCGAATCTCCCCCTCAGCGCTCCTCTCTTTGGGCGTGTGGCCTAGCCTGGATAAGGCACCGGCCTTCTAAGTCGGTAATCGCGGGTTCGAATCCCGCCACGTCCGCTTCTAATACGATTGGTCGTGATGATCTAAGGAAATTATTTTTACGAGATCTTTCTCAATTTTATAAATCAAAACAAAAGAACCGAAATGTATCCTTCGATATCCAGCAAGAATATTTTTCAAAGGTTTGTAATGATCTGGATTTTGAACAAGATCAATCAATTTCTTTTGTATTTGTTCAAATAAAACTTTATCTTTTTTCTTCAACTTTTTCATGGATTTTTCGAATTGAACACTAAATTCAATTTGATATACCATATTATAAGCTCTTTAGGTATTCTACAGCTTCTTTTTGAGAGAATTTTTTTACCTTCTTCCCTTGTTGCATATCGTGCTCTATTCTTTGATATCGCTCTATTTTTTCATTGAGTACACGGTTTCGCACAAGTTCTAAAATAAGTTCCTGTACGTTTCTATATCCATATTCTTTTGTGTAATTCTTTGTTTCTTTTAGTAATTTTTCAGGAATTGTAAGGCTTATTTGTTTCAATGTCATATTTTCACCAAATATTTATATGTATTAATATGTACTATATCGTATTTATATTTTTCTTAAAAACAACAAAAAAATCTACTCTTAATGTTCGACTGCCGCCACGTCCGCTTGTCTCGAAGATAATTATTGGAAGAAGATTCTTATTTTACCGTGGTCGCGATATCTTTATATATAATGCGTTATATAGTGTCTATAGGTGACATATAATGAATAATGTGACTACAATTCAATTGGATAAATCTGTTGTCGACTCTCTGAAAAAAAACAAAGAATATCCGAGACAAACGTATAATGAATTAATCTCACACATGATCGAAATTATCAAAAATCTAAAGAAGAGAAATCAGTATGATGAATTCTTACATAAAATACAGCAACCCAAGATGAAAGAATTATGGGACAATACGGAAGACGAGGCGTGGAATGACGCTTAGATCCGGTGACGTTGTCCTTGCACAAATTCAATTTACTGATACATTCGAAATAAAAAAAAGACCAGCACTCGTCTTATTCGAAGAACTTGACAACATCATTGTTGCAGGTATCACAAGCAATACAAAAATGAAAGGGATCCCTCTCTCAAAAGAAGACGGAATAATAAAAGATAGCGTCATAAAATTGAATTACATCTTTACCATATCAACAGCAATGATTTCAAAAATTCTCTTTCACCTAAATACAAAGAAAAAACAAATGGTCTTCAATGAACTACAAAAACGATTAAGTGAATTGAATAAATGATAAAGAAATATTCTTTTTAGATTCCTTTCACGCATTACCTAACGTGTCCGACTGCGGCCACGTCCGCTTCTCTTAAATTTTTTCCGCTCAAAGCGTATTTGTTTTACTATAGCTTCTTATATCTGGAAACCGATTAAAACATATGACTGTTGATTGGAAATTGCTCTCACTTGCGATGATCGTTTCTGTAGTTATCATCTGGGTTTGTGCGTTGGTTGTCTCGGTATTTTTCATTCAACCGTTACTTGACATGTGGAGATGTCTTCCTCAGATTCTTGCAAATATGTCAGAGAATCACTCAACGACCTTTGCCGTGTCAAGATTCCCAAGCATTCCCTTATGGATCCTGTTAATCATTTCATTGTTGTTATGGTGTGTTTTAACAGTTTCTTTCTACATCATCATGAACTATTTGAAAAAAATGAAAAAGAAGAAAGTACCTCCTATTGAGGAGTGAGATCTTCCCTTTCGCTCAGAGTATTTTCCAGACCTTTATCTGATTGCTTGTCGTATTGACTGCGTCGTAATAAGCAATGATTTTTATCGTATGGCTGAAGAAGGAAAGCTTATTCCACGTCCAGATGTATGGTTCATCGGTATCAGTGAACTGTAATGTGTTATCTTTGTAAAACTCGATTTTTTCGACAACCCCTGAGACTCCGTTGATTTGTGCTTCTACATCTATTTTCCCGATGATAAGGGAGACAGGGAACGCCCCTTTATCTGAGCCAAAGACATAGAGATGTTTTTCTAACGGAGTTGCAAATACGACTCCTGGGCGTACAAACTCTTCGCCGAATGTGTGATAATCGATGCCATTTCCAGTAGAACCTGAATATCTATCTGATGAGAAGATATCGGCCGTTCGATCCCAGTGTTCATGGACCCCAAGGCTTGTCGAGAGATAGGTTCCATCATGTTCAGGGTCGTAGACATTTGGTGCTGGTACCGCGGACTGGTGAAGATAGTTCTGCGCTCCTTCAATCGGGTTCGTCCCTTCTGTTAAAAGGAAATCATACATGACGGAATCAATAGCAACCGGGTCTTGTGAGAAGAACAGGCTGTTCGTCCAATCATCGGTGAACGGGTACATCAAGAACTTCGCAATGGTCCGATGATCCACCTTGGTAGCAAACGTCCCATCCCCGAGATACAACAGTGTTTTTCCACCGAGGTGCTCATATGCAAATAAATCTACTTGCGGTGCAGCATTCCCCATCGTCAAACCAGAGATATGATAGCTATGGATATCGGAGACAGGTTCGATGAACGATCCGAAAAAGTTCTTTCCCGATAAGGTGACACCCATATTGATAGGATGTCTTTTCAGCAACGGCATGTTGATCAGATATTTCGCCTCCACAACACAGGTAGGGAGCGTACGAACGACTCCATCTGAAAAATACATGTGAGTCGAGCTAGGGACTACCTGCTCCCGGCCAGTTGCCCCTCCCAGTGAATCAACGTAATGGATCTGGGAGAATTCCTCAACTAAAGGATCGGCAGGATAGTTCTCATAATAGATCCGGTTATAGAGACAGTTCGTAATCGGCCGTGAGGCATCAAACACCGTGATGTCCTGCTGGGCAACACCAACAACGTTGACAAGTTGATGTAACAATGCTTTCACCACATACGGACTTGCGTCCCGATCGTTATCCTCTTTTGGATAGGGATCCCCGACACCACCAAGCGCGTTATTCAAATTCATCTTAATCGCGATTTTTTCACCAGGTTGGTACCCTACAGTTCCATGTCCGTGGACTTCATTAAAATAAGAAAAGATAGCGTCCCATGCCTCAGGATCAGTTGATGTCCCGGTGAACTCTTGAACTCCTATCGAAAACATCTGGTCTATGACATCCTGGTTATTGTTCTGCTGTTCCCACCAGTACCCTTGCAGCTCTTCTTCAGTTGCGTTCGGGTTCCATACCCAGACGACCCGACCCGGGGAAACCCCGGTTCCGACGCCCATTGGTTCTTTCGGGATAGGATCCCAGGATGTTGCCGCAGGTTCTTCGCCTTGGAAATAACTCGTGGCAAACACTGCACCAGTGATGGTGAATAATACAACAAAACCAGCGAAGACAGTTGGGATTGTTTTTGCGAATTTGGTCTTCGCTTTGCGTAACCATACTACAAGACCAGTGAACAAAATACCCCAGAATGCGATATATCCAAGTGAAAGTGACATGGCGACCTGTTGACAGGGATATTGTGCGCGTTGCGGTTTTGGGACTACCCTGAAAAGAAACCAGGCGATAGCGATGATTCCTGCGATATGGAACCAGATGCCTTTCCACCCGCTCATTTTTTCCCATATGCGTGATTTTTTATGATGTGTATGATTCTTCATGAGATATCCCCTTATAAAAAGAGTAGCTGTTAGGCTATAAAAAGGTTTGCTCATCTGTCATCAAATGTAACAACTGGTTGTATGAAACTGATGGTTTAGATTCGACGTCGTTTCAATGCTGTTAACCATTTGAATTTTGTAGTCCCTGTAAGCAGTCGGTCGGTCTTAAACACCCATACCACGATACTGATTGTGACTATCGCAAAAACAGCGACATACACGATACCACCGATCACCAACACATAGTCATGGAAGAGTAACGCGCGTGATGCCATCATCGGATGGGAGAACGGGATGGCGAACGTAAAGATTTTCAGAGCCAATGGGAGGGTATCATAATCTGCAAACATGGTGATGAACATAGGGATCATCGCAAGCATCGTAATTGGGAATGTGAGTGTTTGTGCACTCTTATAATTCTTGGCAAAGGTCCCTAAAAGCATACAGAGTGAAAGACCAGCGATGAGCGCAAGGAACAATGAAACACCAATCCAGATGAAATCTCCTGTGGTTAACACAAGGTCGTACGTCGCAAGATTCACTCCAATTGAACCTACAAAACCACTGAAATAAAACTGCATACCGACCATGTAGATGACAGCAAGGATAAGTCCGATGAACGCTGCCGCAATAATCTTCCCAGAGACAATACTAGTCCGTTTCACTGGTAACGTCAGCAACGTTTCAAGGGTTTTATTCTCTTTTTCCAGCGCCATTGAGGTAATGACGATGCTTCCTGCCATAATGATGATCATCATAATCACTATCGGGATAAGCAGAGATTGAGATGAAAGCATCCCTGAAATCGCGTTCGGTGAAATCCCAACAAACACCCTATCCTTGAAATAGGTCGTTTCAAGCCGTTTGGTCGGTGAAAGGACAAACGAGGCGTTTACCGAGGAATTCTGTCTGATCAGCTCTTTCGATATATTCGTGTTAATGAAGGCGATCAATGATTCAACGGCACTTGATGAGATGGTGTCCATGAGTCCTGCGCCTTTCATGATCCAATAAACCTGGAACGTCCCTTGTTGTTCCTGGGTTATTCGTTCCGTGAAATTCTGTGGGATAATGATAACAGCGACACCATTGTGCTGTGTGACGGTTTCCAATCCGTTTTTAAGATCAGAAGAAGTTGTCGAGTTGTACACTGATTTAGCATGGGTATGCAGAAGTGTGGATGCATAAACACCTAAGGTGCTGTTATCCTCTATGATGACCCCGATGGTTGGTGGGGCTGTTGATTGTTCTTGGATGCCTTGGATGCTATTTCCCATGGTTGCAAAAATCAAAGCGACAAGGATAATTGGGACAAATGTCGCTGGTGTCAGTAATTCTCGTATCTCTTTTTTCGTGATATTCCCAAGTCCGCTCATTCATGCACCGTCCGTATGAACACTTCCTCGATGTTTCGCGCCTTGTATTTTTCCATTAAAGTTTTTGGTTTTCCCTCTTCGACTATTTTTCCTTCAGAAATCAAAGCGATACGGTCGCAGAGGTACTCGACCTCAAGCATATTATGGGAAGAGAGGAGAACGGTTGTTCCTGATTGGGCTGTGGTCTTGACGAGTTTGCGTATTTCCTGGGCGTTGATGACATCAAGACCTGATGTGGGTTCATCAAGGATAGCTAGCTTAGGGTTCGTCATTAACGCTCTGCCGACCAGCAGCCGGCGCATCATTCCTTTACTGTATGTGTCAACACGGTCATCGATACGTGTTCCAAGATCAGTAATCTTGATTCCTTTTTGCACCATCGCTGGTGCTTCTTTTGAATCAAAGAAGTTCGCAATGAATTGAAGGTACGCTCTTCCACTTAGATTCTTGTATGCTCCAGCATCCTCTGGTAGGTAGCTAATGAGTTTTCTGATCTCACCAGCATGTTTACTAAGATCATGTCCTAAAATGGTGACAGACCCACCGTTGATGGACAGTAAGGTTGATAACACCCGTAATGTGGTAGTCTTCCCTGCGCCATTCGGACCGATAAGCCCGAAGATCTCACCTTCGTTTATCGAAAATGAGATACCTTTTACTGCATCCATGGATCCGTATTTCTTTACTAGATTTTTTACTTCAACTGCTGGCATGTTTTCGGCTCTCGTATTTCTTTTTTCTTTTTAAGGTATTCTCTTCTTTCTACCGAAACACTGAAACGAGGAAAACTCATTCGAACAACGACATCAAAAGCAGATCTTGCATGAGGTATCTAATGAACAAGCAATCCTTTTTCCAAGGGCTGTCTCGAAATATTATTATTGTTGGTTTCGTCAGTCTCTTTACTGATCTGTCCAGCCAGATGGTGTTCCCTGTTGTTCCCTTATTCTTACTGTCTCTTGGTGCAAGTGCTTGGGTTGTCGGGCTTGTCGAAGGAGCTGCGGAGACCACTGCGTCGTTACTGAAAGTCTTCTCTGGATATTGGTCAGATAAAATAAAACGACGAAAACCATTTGTTTTTACCGGGTATGGGCTATCGTCTCTGACAAAACCACTCTTCGCGTTTGCACAGACCTGGCCGTTCGTTCTTTTTTTCCGGATAATCGAGCGCGTTGGGAAAGGAGTCCGAGATGCTCCACGTGATGCTATCATTGCTGAATCGGTGGATGTGTCTATACGCGGAAAGGCGTATGGGTTTCAACGGGCGATGGATGGCATCGGCTCGTTTTCAGGTGCGATTATCGCAGTTATTCTTTT
>DATMWV010000199.1:0-2012 GCA_035562195.1 Thermoplasmatota archaeon | reverse complement strand
AAAATAATGATTGTACAAAAAAAAAATGAAAAAAGAAGAAATCTACTTCTTTTTCAGATATGGTAAGCCAGTGCGTTTGTTGACACCGACGCTGTATCCCGGTGGTAATTCACAGGGAGTCCCACTTTTTGGCGATCGTTTGCTAAAGAAATAAATCGTTTGTTTTCGTCCGCCTTTGAGGGTGACATCCCTCTTATATAACGTCCATCCTTCATATATATATGGCATAATTTGTTCCTCTGAATCAGAATCATGTAACACTGATTTAAAGTTTCTCCCAACTACTCCTAAAAAAAGAGATAACTATTTCACTGATGCTGAATCGGCTGTAAAATCAGCTTGTTTTGATGTTTCTGAAAGATGATTTCGTGATCCTCAAAAATCGGCTTTCTCCCTAGAAGAACTGGCAGGTCGTTTCGATCAGAGACATGCACCTCAAGGTTTTCGTAGGTGTATTTTTGATCCTCATCATAGATAACCATGTTGAGGATTGTTTTATAAAGAGTGGTTTCCCCAGCTGCGGTATCGACACACCCTGCTTTTTCCAATTTCAGTTTTAGATATTTCGCAATCGCAAAAGGTATTACGATAAAATCTCCACCGGAATCAAGCAGCGCATCAATCATCGGTGTTTCTCGTCCCTTGATGAAAAACTTAATAGGAATTAATGGATAATTTTTATATTCAAAGACGAAGGGTGCTTCTGACATGAGTCTCTTAATGTAAATGAATACTGCCAGATAATACTTTTGATATCTTGATACTGTCCTCAGGGAATTTCTCCGCCGGGAACTTCTCATCAGCAGCTCGTAGGACGTCTTCAAGGTTTACGCTATGATCAACGATTTCGTCGTTGAACAATAAAATCCACTCACCAGAATATTTTCTCAGTATCTCTTCCTGTTCCATTCGCTAGTACCTACCGTGATGCGCTATATAAATCTTCGCTATAATCAAAGAAGAAATTCTATTCTTGCTCTTCTTCAGTCTTGTCAAATGTAAGGGATAGAATCGCTCCAAACAAGCCACCAAGGACTAGTATAATTGTTATGGAATAGATGCCGATGTCAGCCCAGACATTATAGCGAAGACCCCAAGAGACATAGAAAAGAAGTCCAATGATCAAAATAATGAGAGTTGCAATAGTATATGCATTGATGTTTTTTAGGGTTGGTTTCATTTTTTTCATACCTCTTTTATTATCATGGTAACTTGGATGGGAGCACTGGGATTTGAACCCAGATCGACGGGTCTCTTCTTAGGTCATCGCTCCAGTTACTCATCATACGTCAGATGACCCTCTTGTAATCATACCTAACTGGAGCCCGTAATGATGCCGGGTTACACCATGCTCCCATACTGATATGAATTACTGTTTCTGTCTCCGCATCCGTTTCTCTCGTCGCATCCGTTTCTTGCGCCATTTCCAGCGCATCTTTCTTCGCTTTTTCCACACTCGTGAACTGCGTTTCATTAGATTTTCCTCTGATTTGTCTACCTTGCCCCTAAAATAGATAGCTGTATTTAACGGTTATTATCTAAAACCTTCTAGTTTTTCTCTCGTTAGTTCACCCATGAACCACAACTATATTCATATTTTAAGGCGTTTATGAATATCTACATCCTCCTTGAAACAAGCTACAGACGAATATAACAAATGGGAGGAGTAGTGGTCTTTGCATGGATCTTGTTTTATTAACGAATTTCGGGGGAACCCGTCCCTTGAAACAGTATTGATGTTTTTTGATACGAATAATTGAGACGAAAAACCTAATGGTTAAACTCAATCTACATCATTCGACAATTTCAGACGGTTTCTTACTATATCTTTGTTCGTGAGTAGAGTTGGTTAATAGTTACGGTTCTTCAGGTCCAAAACTTAGGAACATATTAGGGTTATTCATGTTGTTGTATTCTGTAGTTATCCAATTCGAATCTCTACAAATGTCGGATATTCTTATTTCATCAAGTTGACCGTTTAAAGGATATGGATATGTATCTATACATCTTCC
>DATMWV010000198.1:0-2277 GCA_035562195.1 Thermoplasmatota archaeon | reverse complement strand
CAAAAGATCGCATAGAGGTTTTTTGTAATGGAGAGAAGAAACAACAAGAACGCTGCAGAAAGAAGTCCTGATAATAACACTATTTTTCTGCCATATCGGTCTACTACAGCCCCAATGAACAACACGGTGCCCATTTCGAAGAGGGGAGATGCGGCAGAGACAATGCCATACCCGGTATACTCTGATGTGATATTCAGATAGATAGGTAGTGTGGCAAGCATGATCCCAAAACTGGCTCTGATGAAGAATGTTGAGATGTAGAGTGATGAGAGGAGGCGAAGGTAGAATCGGTCATGCATAGAGTTCAAGGCACGTAAAAAAGTATCGCTATAAATAGGTTCTTCTATTGATGATTACAAACTGTTATGCATATCGCGGAGAAACCTCTCGAAGAAAAAGAATTTTCATACTTTTTTTAGCTTACGATATGGTACTGAACTTTTTTCTGATCGAATCTTTCTTTTATCATCTCAATTTGTTCTTTTCCTAATGTCTGGAAGGTGATGATGATTTTAACGTATCCGACAGGTACGGCTGTTGTGATTCGGTCATGTTCTATGGAGTTTACGTTTGCTCCGACATTGCCAAGGATAGCGAGGATATCTTTGAGTACTCTTGGTTTGTCAAGGGCGGTAATGGCTACTTTTACCAGGAGTTTATGGCGCATCATCCCTCGTTCGATGATTTGGGTGAGTAAGGAGAGGTTGATGTTTCCTCCGCTGAGGATTGCGACTATGTTTTTTTTGGGATATGAGATTTTTTTGCTTATGAGTGCAGCAAGTCCGACTGCGCCTGCTGGTTCGACAACAAGTTTTGTCCGCTGTAGTAAGAGGTAAAGGGCGTTTGCGATTTCCTCATCTTTTACAGTGACAACTTCATCAACATATTGCTGAGCCAGAGCAAACGTTAGGTCCTTTGGTGTTTTCACTGCTATCCCATCTGCGATGGTCATAATGCTTTTCAGAGGTATTATCTTATGTTGTTCTAACGAGAGTTTCATGGATTGTGCGCCTTCTGCTTCGACGCCGATGATCTGTACCGTTGGTTTGAGTGTTTTCAGGGCAAGGGCGATACCACCGATCAGTCCTCCGCCACCGATAGGGATGATGACGGCATCAACTGTTGGGAGTTCTTCGAAGATCTCTATCCCGATTGTTCCCTGTCCTGCGATGACATAATCATCGTTGAATGCGTGGACAAACGTCAATTTTTTTTCTTCTGCGTATTTTTTTGCTGCATCTGCTGCATCATCATAGGTGGCTCCTTCAAGAACAACATGTGCTCCATATGATTTTGTTGCGATGACCTTTGCTGGTGATGTGTAGATAGGCATGTAGACAGTGCTTTTTACGCCCATCAAGGTTGAGGCATGTGCAACTCCCTGAGCATGATTTCCTGCTGATGCACAGACGACTCCTTGTTTTTTTTCTTTTTCTGTTAAATGATAAATTTTATTATAAGCTCCCCTAATTTTAAATGACCCTGTGGTCTGGAGGTTTTCTTCTTTGAGGTACACGTTTGCTTTCAGTAAGTTGGAAAATGTTTTCGATCGTTCCAGTGGTGTCTTTCTGATTTTGGGTTGCAGGATCTGGTATGCTTCTTTGATGTCTTTGAAGGTGACCATGTTTGATTCCTCAGAGGAGGTTTTTTAAGAAATCCTGTGCGTTCATTCCTTCCTTGAGTCCTTCTTTTTTTGCGTTTTCTGATACTTCGATGACCGTTGCTTTCAGTGTTTCATCAAACGTCTTGACACCGGTGACTTTTCCTGCGATGTCTCCAAGTTTATTTGCGGTGTTCATGTTCAGATACCCGCACATGATGTATCCTTTCTTTGCTTGGAGGATTATGAGTGGGGCTTTTCCAAGGTCGATGCAATAGCCGGTAAGTTTTCCTTGTCCTAGTTTTATTATCTCTTCTTTCATGAGTACCTCACCTGTTGTATTCTCGTCGGGTATATGGTGTTATTTTCTTTTAATTTTTCTTAAGAAAAGTTCTTTTTTTAGATTTTCCAGAAACCTTATCCAGTTTGCACCAGGAGTTCGAGACTGTGTAACCATCAGTTTTTTATTTTTTTAAGCTTACGTATCTTGAATTCCCCGATTAACGTTGGAATTATTTCCAGTTCGTCTCCGTCGTTGATATCGTGTGCTTTGGCTAACTGGCTTGGAATTGTGATAACGAGGCTGCTTCCCACTATGCGTGCCTTCCTTGTTAGAGGCATGAATCCCCTCCTGCAAGAGTAGGTAATGTATAGCTAAATATATATATGTTTCTGTT
>DATMWV010000197.1:0-5009 GCA_035562195.1 Thermoplasmatota archaeon | reverse complement strand
AATTTCCTTTTTTACAGCAAACTACTAAAAGATGAAAATATTCCGCAGTAGTGATTCTTTGATCTCTTGGGGTTTTTCATGACCATTGCGTGTTCGAAATGTAAGAAACCTGCGATTACCTTCATCCGCTATAGCGGTGCTCATCTTTGTGAAAACCATTTCATTGAATATGTTGAACGTCGGGTGAAAAAAGATTTTAAAAAACAAGGACGGACAAATGATGAGACGACCTTTGGTATCGCATTGTCTGGCGGGAAAGATAGTACGGTAACCATGTATCTTATGCATCAGATTTTTTCACATCATCCGTTCGTCACCTTACATGCAATCACGGTCGATGAAGGGATCAAAGGATATCGTGATACCAGTCTGCCGATAGCCCAAAAAAATTGTAAGAAACTAGGAATTGAACACCATATCATTTCTTTTAAAGAGGCCATTGGGATAACGATGGATGAGATTGCATCGCATCATGATGAACTGGGCGAATGTAGCTACTGTGGTGTGTTCCGGAGGTTCTGTCTGAATAAAAAAACAAAGGAGCTTGGGGTGGATAAATTGGTGATGGGACATAATCTTGATGATATGGCCCAATCGATCCTGATGAATTTTACCAATGGCGATATGCAGAAGCTTGCTCGTCTTGGCCCGCATACAAAGATTCAGCCGGGTCTTGTGCCTCGGTTGCTTCCCTTGCGAGTCATCCCTGAGAAGGAAGTCATGTTGTATGCGTTGGTGAAGGACATTGAGTTTCATAACGCAGAATGTCCGTATTCGACGCGAGCGTTCCGTGGTTCATTCCGTGATATCATCGACTCTCTTGAGGAGAACACGCCAGGGACGCGACATAGTATTTTGAATAGTTATGAGAGCATCAAGGATTTGTTGCTCAAGAAATACCCAGCGATTTCGCTTAACACATGTCTGACCTGTGGTGAACCAACGTCTCAGAAGCTTTGTAAAACTTGTCTTTTGAAAAAGAGGATCATGTAACCTGATTATTCGCGTTTGACGTCTACGGTTAATCTGCAGAGGCTGTCAAGTTGTGCTTCGAGAACGTCGCCTTCTTTTATTTCTCCGACGCCTTCTGGTGTGCCTGTGAGGATCAGATCTCCTGGTTCCAGGGTCATGATCTCTGAGATAAATGAGATAATGCGTTCTATCGAATAGATCATCTGATTGGTGTTTGCACTCTGTTTGACTGTCCCATTGATCTTTAGCATCAAATCAAGGTTCTGCGGGTCTGGGACCTTTTCTTTTGTTACTGCATCGCTGAGGGGCGCAAAGGTGTCAAATCCTTTCGCGATCGCCCAAGGCCACCCGTTCTTTTTTGAGACAGACTGGATGTCACGGGCGGTGATGTCAAGAGCGACAAGATACCCAAGCACATACTGCATTGCTTTTTCTTCGCGAATGTTCTTTCCTTTTTTTCCCAGGATGATTCCAAGTTCGACCTCATGGTGTAGACACTGTGATCGTTTTGGGATGATGATTGTTCCATGATCGTAAATAACCGAGCTTGTTGGTTTGAGAAACAGTAAGGGATCTTCAGTGATTGTGGCGTTCATTTCTCGTGCGTGTTCTGCATACGTCCTGGCAAGGCAGATGATTTTTCCGATGCGTATATGTTTTTCTGAATCCTGAAACTTATAATATGTCATATGGGGTCACCATCAAGTCAGGTGTTAATAGGTTTTGTGAAGTTATTTTTTTGGATGCGTAATTAAAAGAAACAGGATAAGTATTATAATAGCATCTCATCATATCTTCATTGAAGGTTCCGAATAGTAAGGAGAGAAACCGATGAATAAAACCTTGATAGTATTAGGTGCTGGAATCTGGGGTGTCCTTATCCTTTTACGATTCGTCCCGCTCGGTGATGAATCAACGACCTTGATGCTTTTCAATATCCTTGAAATCGTCGCTTTCATCATCACCATTGTTGGTATTATCAGGCGAGACTAACGATACGCTAACCTTTTCTTTTCCGCTCTAATTTCATTTTTTTTTCGTCTAGGTTGATACTACTTCATCAGGGTTTTTTCTACACGGGGAACTGGTAAAAATGGTTTTCGGTACTGGGTGTACAGAACCCTGGTAACAGGTGTACAACAACTCCTTAATAATGAAAGCAACAGAATGGTATTCGGTGAGAAAAGATGAATACCCTCTTTGTAAAGGCGTTGAAAAACAGTTTTGATATGAGCAAGGAAGATGCAGTCGCTTTAGCCCAGACTGTCCAAAAAGTGTTCAAGGGCGTCAAAGAAGTCGAGGATATGTCTCTTCATAAGGACATCCGTTCTATCTTTAATGATTTACATCAGAAAAACTTATTGTGTCTGAGACGTGAAGAAATCAAAGAAAAAGGGAAATCCGTCCGGAAGTTTTATTGGTCGTTTAATTCCGATGGGATCCGTGCTGAAGCTGACCGCAGACCCATTGAGGAATCTCAGTACGAAATCTATAAGAAGATCCCTGAGAACGCCTGGTTGGTCCATTCGTGCAACACCTAAGGGTGTTGCGCAGTCCACCTTTTTTTTTTATTTTTTTTTATTGGTACCCGCCGATTTGGAGACTTGGGTCACCAAGTAAGATATGTGTCTGGAGGATCTTTGCGTCGTACCGATAGGTGTCTACTGGGAAGTTTTGAACATAGCCGGTGAGCACCTGGTCATAGGTTTGACCCAGAATCGTGATGTTCTCCTGGTTGTAGAGGCGGAAGAACTCTAGCTCGAACCATCCGTCAAGGCCTTGGGTGCAGTCTGGGATGTCATCATGGTTGTAATCACCGACGTTGACTCCTCCAAATCCGCTGCTTCCGGTGGATGCGATCGCGCCTCCTTTGACTTTTACGAACACCCAGCTCCAGCATTCCAGGGCATAGTTGTATTTGAAGTAGGATCCAAACCATGTTTCATTGATCCTGAAGTAGTCGAGTTTTTCTTTGAGGAATCCGAGGATGAGGTTCTTTGGTGCGCTATCTAGTTCGCTGTTATGGCAGCCGCCGACGAGTAGTATAGGGGGCATGTCCTTGTTGGTCAGGTCTGGCATGTCCGTGTTTTTGTAATTCCCTGTCCAGTTGATGTAATCCCCGTTGTTATGGGTCGCCCATGATTTCGGGCTTCCATGGCCGACGAAGTAGAGAAATCCGCATCCTTTGCTGATTTCATCCTGGATCGTTTCCAGTGAGAGATTCCCTAGGGATGCCCAGAGTTTGACTGGAATGAACTGTGGCATGTATTCTAAGGCTTTGGCTGTTGCTTCCTCACCTTCGTTGTAATCGGTTCCCCCTTCGATGCTTTTGTCAAAGGTGTCTCCGCCGATGACGACCATCCGGTTGAACCATTCATTTCCTGCTGCGGTGTTCTCATAGGTGATTATCTTATCTACCATGGTTTTTACTTCTGATTTAAACATGCAGGCTAACCTGGCGAGATGGACGTCTGGGACTAGGTCGACGACATCCTCTGCCGGATGACCTTCGGGATAGGGCCATTCTGCGTAGAGGCCATCGTTATCAGTATCCCAGCTGGAGAAGCTCCCATTTCCGGTGTAGAGGTCCGCGTAGTACAAGTCAGAGACGAATTTGAGCTCTTCGTACAATCCACCAGTGTCGGTCTCAAGGCTGCTGTATCTGGTTGGTACTTGTGCGTAGTTGCCGACCAGCATCACATAGGTGATGTTCCAGGTTTCTTTTGCGTTTTTAATGAAATATTTTATTTGCTCTTGTGTATCTCTGCCTTCAGCGGGGAAATAGGTTTCTGCAGAGATGTCTGAAATAGGAATGAGTTTTGTTTGGATCCCATGCGTGTTCTTATGAGTCACCAATGGCTCTAGTAACCGGGAGTAGGAGTCTTTGCAGATGATGATCATATCATACTCTTCTGTGTATGAAGAAGATGTCGGGGCGGGGGATTCATAGGAAATATCTATGGTGATGCAGTCCAGGGATTGTATCGTGTATTGGACTGGGTTGTATCGCACCGGGTTGATTTGGATGGTCAGAAACGTTGTTTGGATGTTCTGTCTGTTGAGTCCTGCGGTGAGTCGATATGAGTACCATGTGTCTGGGAATACTTGATTGTTTGTGTAGATCTCTTTGTTTTCAGTTGGTTGTATCGTCAGATCGTCGGAGAGGAAGGGTACTGGTTGGACCGCTGGTGTGATTTTCTGATTGATAGGGATTTGTGGTTGGCTGGTGATAGTGCATTTCATGTCATTAATGAGTGTACCAAATGGTAGTTCAATGGTTTTCATAACGAGCGGGAGGATTGGTTCGCCAGCGATGGATCGGAATCCGGTTGCTTCAGTGAGATGGATGGTGGCATACGTGTCGCTTGTTTGTATCGCGGGTTGGGAAAATTGATAGGTGAGCGTTGTTGTTTGAAGGCTTTTTGATGGTGTATTGTGTCTTTGTGTGTTTCCTGCTTGGATACTTCCCACAACGACGATGAGTGTGGTCAGTATGCTGATGATAACAATGAAATCTCTTTTCTTCATTGGTTTTTGCCCCCTTATTCTTTACTGTATTTAACAGTGTTATGTTATAAATAGCTTTGGTCGTTTTTCGAGTGTGTTTTCATCAATAAAGTTAAATACCTCTTCTCTATATGCCAGTCAGCGGTTCGAAGGAAACAAAGAACCGAATATAAAAAGGAAGTATATAATAATGGAAAAAAGAGATAGATCCGATCGTGGTGGTCGGGATTATGGTGCACCACGTGAAATGCACGATGTTACTTGTGCAGATTGCGGTAAGGAAACCCAGGTTCCGTTCGCGCCCGATGGTAACAGACCCGTCTACTGTAGGGATTGTTATCAGAAACATCGGCCAAAGAGATTCTAAGTAGATATATCGAAAAATCGTTCGAACGTGGTTTTTTCTTTTTCTTTCCTGAAGAAGGAAAAACTACTTTTATTCTTTCTTAACAACATTTTTTTGTTTTAACTATTGAACAGCAAAAAACAACAAATTTTTTTTCTTTAAGAATCAGTGTACCATTTTGGTA
>DATMWV010000196.1:0-7915 GCA_035562195.1 Thermoplasmatota archaeon | reverse complement strand
AAACAAGCGGGTCGTGGTGGCCTAGGAACAGTCCTGCGTGATAAGAAGATTAAAGCAATTGTTGTAAAGGTGGAACGGTTTGATGGCGTCTCCAATCACCCTGCTGATCCTGTGGCTCTTGCTAAAGTAGGGACTAAGCTGCATAAAGAGATCCGAGATCTTGACCGATACCAGTGTAATATGCGGGCGGTAGGTACTGGACATCTGGTGGAAATCATGGATGCTTATGATCTGCTCCCCACGGAGAATTATCGATTCGGGAGTTTCCCGAAGGCATCAAAGATCTATTCCCCGAAGTTCTATGATCTTTTTACAAAAATCATCCCGGACGGCTGTTGGCATGGCTGTACGATGGCGTGTGCAAAAACCGTTGATGGATACACGGTGATGACAGGACCATATAAAGGCGAGAAAGTCACAGTCGATGGCCCCGAATATGAAACCATCGGGGCATGTTCCAACATGAGTATCTGGGATCCTCTATGGATCTTAGAGTTCAACTTCTACTGCGATACCTATGGGGTCGATACCATCTCTGCAGGCACAGCCATCGCGTTTTACATGGAGATGTACGAGTATGGGATATTAAACAAGGAGCGCTGTAATGGATTGGAGCTCTGCTTCGGAAATGCCGATGCAGCATTAGAGCTACTCCATCGGATTGCACAGGGAGATGAGGGAGAATTCATTAAGATCGCTGCAAAAGGTGCCCGACGGGTGAAAGACTGGATCAATCAACATAGATGGGGTGACAAACAACTGGTCGAGGATGCCGGCATGGAAAGCAAAGGCCTTGAGTTCTCCGAGTACGTCACAAAGGAGTCTTTGGCGATGCAAGGAGGATATGGTCTGACTCTGAAAGGACCACAACATGACGAAGCCTGGTTAATCTTCATGGACATGGTGAATAATGCGATCCCAACGTTTCAGATGAAGGCAGAAGCCCTTCATTATTTCCCGATGTGGCGGACCTGGTTTGGACTTAACGGTCTTTGTAAACTACCCTGGAATGATGTAGAGCCTACGAACAACGCAGAAACCCAGGAGCCTTCAAAAGTCCCGGATCATGTGCAGAACTACGTGGAGTATCAGAATGCGACCACTGGCTGGAACGTCACAAAAGAAGACCTTATCTTGCAAAGTGAACGATGTTACAATTGGCAGCGGGCGATGAACGTGTGGATGGGACGAGGGCAGCGAAAAGATGATTGGATCCCCTTCCGGGCGATGGGCCCAGTAACTGAAATGGAGTACGGGTCACGGAAGGAACGGTACGACAAACAACTCGTGGAAAAACTAGGGATGACTCAGAAGGATGTTGAAAAAATGACCGTTCAAGAGAAGTTACGAATCATTTATGAGTTTCGCCGGGACCAATACGAAAAACTCACTGATGCGGTCTATTATCGCAGAGGTTGGACACCAAATGGTGTTCCTACACCGCAGAAAATGAAACAACTTGGGTTCTCTGATAAAAAGATGCTGAAGATGCTGCAGGATAAGATAGCGGCTGATGAAAAAAATAGTCTGAACGTCTGGGGCGGAAAATATAGCAAAGGTGAACATCCGCCAACAAGTGAAAAACATTATTGGGAGAAGTGGTAATCTATGGCGCAAAAAAAAGAAACCATCGTAGAAGAGAAAAAAGGTGTTGTAAGCACAGATGTAAACGTGAAAGTATTACCTGTAGCAGATCCTGCTGCGCTCGGACTTATTGGTCTAGCTGTCGCTGCATTACTCCTTGGGTCTGTTTACCTGCAACTCGTGTCGAGTGTTCCTTCAAAATCGTTGATGATCCCATGGATCTTGTTCTTTGGTGCGACTGCCCAGTTGATCGCAGGAGCGATGGAGTTCAAACGAAATAATATCTTCGGAGCTACGGTTTTTTCAGTCTATGCGATGACGATGTATTCGATTGCATTGACATTAGTCATTAATAATTCCTCGGCTCTGAAACCCGGGAACATGAGCCATTACGCGTATGGCCTGGTTGGTATTCTTATCTTCAGCCTTATCGCGACTGTCGCATCGTTGATGACCAATAAGGTTCTTTTTTCCATATTGATAGCAGTAGATCTCGCGGTTGCTCTGCTCATCCCTCATTATCTGCTTGAGATGTCTGGACAACCTGCTGGCGTGTTCCTTATCCTTACCTCTGTGTTGTCGTTTTATGCTGCAGCAGCAGTTGTGTTAAACACAATGGCGGGAAAAACAGTCCTTCCGCTTGGCAAACCGTTGTGGATACCAAAAAGATAGTGAACAATTTCTGAGACACCAACGTTCCTAATTACTCTCTTCGTTCTTCTTTTTATTCCAAATGTCCCTATTTTTATCTTTTCCAAAACATTTAAATGAATCAATGGTATATTAACCTATACCCTGTTTTTTTCAGGAGAGGAATCAAAATATGCGAACAATGAAACTCAAGAATTTATTTGCGATAACAATGATACTCAGCAGCATATGTGTAATCGCTGCGTTTTCAGGCGCGGCTAGTGATCGAAGCATCAACGAAGGGACTGAAAACTTTCGTTCAAGTGAGTATCTCCAGAAGAAGACGTTTCTTTTCGGCAGCATTAAAAATCTGAATGCCGAAGGTGATTACTCGACTGTTGAACCTGTCAATCTCAGGATTATTTTCTTCAAACCATTTCAATTGTTCCACGATACTACGGGGGGACCGATCACATTCTTAAATCAGGATCGAGGAATCATCCTAGCGGATTCTTTCGTACTGGGACGTTTTACTGTCGTCTTACCAATCAATACCAATAGTATCGCAGTGATGAATACAACATTGGGTACGATCATCATCGAACTGTACGAAGATAAAATGCCGTTAACATCAGAGAATTTCATCACACTCGCAAACGATGGGTTCTACAACGGTCTTGTCTTTCATCGGGTCATTGAGGATTTTGTAATTCAGGGGGGAGGGTACTACCCAAACGGGACTGAAAAAATCAGCCCCTATGGTCCTATTGACCTTGAAATAAACCCTCAGGTGCATCATCTCGATGGGACGATAGGCATGGCACGGACAAATGACCCAAACAGTGCGACAAGCCAATTTTTTATCGATGATGGAGCGCAACGATATCTCGAGCCAAATGGCTCAGATCCCAACGGATATGCTGCGTTCGGGAGAGTGCTGAAGGGTATCGAGGTTGTTCGTGCGATCGCACAAGTGGAGACCATGACAAAATACGGGGTGATGGAAGACTGGCCAGTCGATGACATCGTCATCGAAAGTGTCACCATACTACATAGATAATAGAAGTATAGGAATGGCACAAAAAAGTAACAAAAAAGAAAAATGAAAAAACAACGACGACACAGACAGCACCCTGAGTTTTACCACAATCGTTACTCCTAGACCGATATCTGTTCAGATTATTTTTGAATATGCATAAGCACCTACCCTGCTATATTTATAAATCGCAATACCAATCGTATCCCAGAGGCAGAAGAAGTATGGTAACGTTTGTAGAAATATCAGAAAAAGGCGAACTGTTACATATATGGGATGAAAGAAAAACAGATTTTGAAAATGAATGAAGAAAAGAGAAGATAGCTTTTGGTGGTGAGTAGAATAGCTTTTGATACGAGTATGGTTCTAGAGTATATCCTTCCTGATTCACCTAGTGATTTTGGAGCGATCCTGCTGTGGGTATTGATGACACTGCTGGTGATTCTTGTCATACTTGATGTACGCCTCGTTTTGGGGCATCGAAAAATATCTCAAAAAGGAGAACAACATCAACAGATACTAACTACAAATGAACACGTGAAAAAATCTGTAGAAGAAAAAGAACAAGTGTTTATTGATATTCGAAATAAAGTTGATCAATTAATTGAGACAAACAACTTGTAACTATGAACCACGGTTTTTTTAAAAAAAACAGAGTCAATGCATTTTTTTATCGACTCTAGTTTATTGTTAGAAAGTGTACTTTTATATGTAAACGAAAAACACAGAACAGTTATGTTCCCTGCATAAGCATCTGCCAATTAGGGTTTATTAATCATCATGTGCATTCATTTACACGTGGGATGTGGACGTGGATGCACAAAAAGATACAGAGGAGAGATGCTTATGATATTTCGGAAGTGGAATATCGTGAGCTCTGTAAACAACCAGCTGGTATCACACAGAAGGTTGTAGAAGCTGTGGCGCACTATAATGAGATGGTGTCCCTGTCAAGGTATGTTGAAGGAAAAGAAGGGAATGAACTGTTGATCAAAGAAGAAGAAGAGGAAGATGCCAAGGTATTTTTGGATGGGATATTTGACATCGTACAACAGAAGGATAGTTAGAGACAAGAAATGAGTTAAAACCATGTTACTGCGTGTCTAAAATTTTTATTTCTTATAGATATCTACATAATTTAGAGATTACTTTTATATAATAACAAAAATATATGATTATTGATTAGACGTTGGTGAATCATATGAAGAAGCAACTCATCAGTATCATGCTCGTATGTGTGTTTCTGGGAATATCTGCACAGTGCATTACAGTACATGCAGATGCTGCAGATACCACTTCGATTACACAAGACAATCAGCAGATACGTTCTGATTTTTTCTTTGATACGTACCTCCAAATGCTCATGCGTCTTGCTCATAAGCCATCCCTTGCGACCTGTATCATCAAATATGACGAAGTTGTTTGGTCACATGCGTATGGATACTACGATATCGAAAACATAAAGGAGGCAACAACACAGACGTTATATCTACAGGCATCTGTTTCAAAGACCGTGACAGCTACTGCATTAATGCAGTTGTATGAACAAGGGTTGTTTGATCTCGATGATGATGTCAACGAGTATCTCCCCTTTGATCTGAGGAACCCGAACTACCCTGACATTCCTATCACCATAAAAATGATCTTATCGCACCGGTCGAGTCTCGCAGACGATAATCTCTACTGGATCTGTCTTTCCTATCTGCCTGGAGACCCCGATGTGGAAGGATTCCCCTATCCGTGGCTGGAGGAATATCTCACACCCGGTGGGAGTGCGTACAGCTCATCGACATGGTCCATGGACAGACCCGGTGAAAAATACTATTACGCCAATATTGGATTTTCCATTGTCGCATATCTTGTGGAATTACTGTCGCATCAGGATTTCAACGACTACTGCAAAGAACATATCTTCCAGCCGTTACAGATGAACGCGACTGGTTTTCGCTTACGGGATGTTGACTTCGATACGATTGCGGTTCCCTATGAATTCAAAAATGATGCGTATTTCAGGCATCCACAGTATGGGATCCATGTGCTGTATCCCGCAATCACTTTACGAACATCGATTGAAGATTATTCCCATTTCATCATTGCCCATATGAATGGTGGGGTATGGAACGGGGTAAGAATCCTAAATGAATCCACTGTTCAGCTCATGCATACCGCACAGTTCTCACCTACGGATAAGTATAACTATGGTTTGGGATGGGAGGTGACAAACAAGCCGTTTCAGAAAACCTATGGCCATAGCGGCGGGTATGTTGGTGCCCTGAACCTTATCACGATTCGTCCAGAGTATAACACTGCAGTCATCCTCTTTACCAATGCACTTGACTCCGAATTACATTCAACACGAATGGAATGGAAAGCAATTAGTGCCATCAACAAAGCTCTTTTCTTTAAAGCAAGACGGATAGTATCCTGAAGACAAAGATAGGAAAGAAAAAAAAGATTAAGACTAAATACCTTTACCCTACCTCGTTCATCTTATTTCTATTTATATTTTCTCATTTGATTCGTACAAAACACCTTTGTGTCTTTAAACCGTGTGAATACTTCTGTTTTCTAGGATATTCTTTTATAGGAGAACATCATTATAAAATACGATACGGGGGAAAGCAAGTGGATAGAAATCCTATTATTAGAAAATATGTAACAGTTGGAATCATCTTCTTATTCATTGGAGTTTGTATCACCCCAGCGATTGCACAAGTAGGAGAGGGTCCTTCTTTACCAACAAGACGTTCAGCTCAAAAAACCGATATAGGACTTTCTGGAGTCTTAGCAGGGGGTTTCGCTCTGGAAAGTGTCATATCCCTTTCTTGGAATGCAAACGAAACAGAAGAACCCCTAAAGCCGGGTGGAGCACCTCAAAGTGTCAATATAACGGTGACGTATCAAGTCCTTGCATCCTCTTTTCTTGGGAGACTCATCCTGCTCTATTGTCTTGTTACACATCAATATGCCACGGTCACGGTGAAGACCGGTGACGTCCCTAGTTGGTGTACTGCATCGCTTTCCGATTCCGAGTTACAATTTCCGATTACTGGCGATGCATCGTCACAATTTATTACTTTGACCGTAGCAGTAAACGAATATGCTCCTCATTATGTATTGAAAGTCCCGATACAGGCATCTGCTGATACGAAGTATGGTCCTTTTGGTTTCCTCCGTTTAGTCAATGATAATAACCAAACTGGTACTCTTGATTTTTTGATAGAGTACCGACCTTGCCTCATTGTCATCCCGGAAAATGACACAATAGCGGTAATTCCCAATGAGAGCTCGTATCTACGGATTTCTATTACGAATGCGGGGAATGCAAGGACTGTTGTACATGGAAACATCGTTTACACGCCCCCTGATTGGATTCAAATGATGACAGATCAGATTATGCTTGAGGTCAATATGACTGGTTATGCGTACCTTTTCGTCGTTCCACCAGTTAATTTCAATGGAACAGATACGATTATTCTCAGTTTTACCCCTTATTTGGCTGACGATTATTCCCAGCATGGTGACCCTGTGTATGTACTCATCCGTGTTATCTATGAACCATAACAGTTTACGTGGTATTGGACCTAGTGCTTGAGAACCTTAGGGTATTTGAGGAATATCATATGAAAACGAAATGGTTGGCGATTGGAATCATTCTCTTGTTCGTTGGAACCAGTATCATTCCAGCGACCGCAACATCAGTACACCAGATAGAAAAGATAGTCTTTCATCCAGGGGGTTCCTTTGGATTAACCAGTAATATCGAAATATCTTGGGCTGCGAACCAGACAGAAGAACCCGTAATCCCACGGGGACCTCTGCGTTGGGTGATCTTAGATATTTCGTTTTGGGTCACCTGGGGGGTCCTTGGACGTTTTATAAATTATATTTATCGTGGGACACCAATTCGGGTGGAAGTATCTGTCATGGATAAACCAGAGTGGTGTGTGGCGACTCTTTCGCAAGGAACCCTCCAATGTATCATACCACCACTAAAAGAAAACAGCCATGAGATAGTACAAACCTGGCTTACAGTACAAGTAGCTGATGATGCACCTGCGTTTGCACTTTGTCCTATTACGATTCAAACCACTGTAGAACCATTGTATGGTCCTTTCGGCATCATCTCTGTAATGCATGGTATTACCAAAGTCGTCAATGTGACATTCAATGTGGCGTATAAACCACTCATCCAACCTCAGTTTCCAGAGACAAACATCATTGAAGCACCTCCGCTGGTCCAAGTGGAGCTCCCGATAGGGATTGAGAACCTTGGGAACGGAAAAACAATTGTGGCAAATGAAGTGGTAGACAATCCTGATGGTTGGATTGTGTCGATACCTGACCAACTTATCGTAGATGTCGATGAATACCAAGAAATGAACCTTTCAATAGTAGCGGCAGAAGGCTTCTCCGGAGTGGAAACGATTACCGTGAGTTTTACTCCACATTCGTTTGACAATTATTCATTAGTTGGACAGACCACGGTTGCAACATTTTTGGCTTTCTACAATCCACCTTGATGAAAAATAAATGATTATCGCTGATGTGAAGAATAGTTACCAGATTCGATCCCCCCAGCTCTGCAGCGTTTTCTTTTTACTGATGAAGAATCTCAGGTGAAAACATCTATTTTACCCCGATTTTATTATAATCCCTTCAATC
>DATMWV010000195.1:0-3795 GCA_035562195.1 Thermoplasmatota archaeon | reverse complement strand
GCTGGGGAAACCATTGGAAAGGCAGTGGAGAAACAGCAGTTCGACACAGAGGTGCTCTCTGAGTATGAGACCCGCTGGAAGAATGCGTTTGGGAAAAAACTTCATCGGAACTATGTGGCAAAGGAAATCATGCTTGACATGGAGGATAAAACATTGGATATGCTTGCTGACTCTTTAAAGGATTATAAATTTGAGGAGTTCAGCACCCTTAGTATTATCAAGGCGATGGTGACGAAGCATCCATCGTTGTTGGTGAAGCTGACACCACTGATGAAACTAGCGAGGGCGTAAACGTGACCATGAATTGGGGGTTGGTGTGCAACCCAGGCGTGAAACGAAGCGTGACATTAGCAAAGGATGTCGTTGAGTTTTTACAGCAGCATGGAAATGTACTGGTCGAGGAAGCAATCGCATCGGAGATTCAACATAAAGGATCATCGTTCAAAGAGATTAACAAGAGTGCGGATATCGTGGTGACTATCGGTGGCGATGGGACGATTCTTATGGCGATGAGTGAGATAGAAAAACCAGTGTTTGCGATCAATTCTGGAGGAATCGGGTTCCTTTCCGAGGTTGAATCGAAGTACGCGTTTGAAGGTTTAAAACAAGTCATCGCTGGGAAATATAATGTTGAGGAACGAGCGAAATTAAAAATCACCTTGGACGGGGCACGTTTGCCTGATGCAACCAATGAGGTGACGATTCAGACGGCACGAATAGCAAAGATACTTTACCTCAAATTATTTGTTGATGATGAGCTGATTGAATCAATGGGTGCGGATGGTGTCATAATTGCGACTCCGACTGGTTCAACAAGTTATTCGTTAAGCGTCGGTGGCCCTATCATGGATCCAACGGTGAATGCGATGATCATCGCTCCTCTTGCCGCATTTAAACTCTCTGCGCGACCATGGATTATCCCTCTTGACAAAACAGTAGGAGTACATTTGCTTCCAAAAAGCAAGGAGACGAACCTGGTGATTGATGGGCGGTTCCAAACATCGGTCACCCAGGAAAGCGTCATCAGTGTGACTGGATCGGAAAAGAAGGCGCGTTTCATCCGGTTTGGGGAAAGCTTTTATCAGATGGTGCGTTTAAAACTCATGAGATAAGCTATGGGACTTTTCCGACGAAAAACAGAACAACCTCCACCTCATCCTTGGAAAATAACAAGAAAGTGCCTGGAGTTGATTTTTGAGAGCTCAAAGTCGAATTATCCGCAGGAGTTCGGCGCGCTTCTTCGGGTCGACCGGGTTGATAAAAACACGATTATCGAGGTGGTGCTTCTCCCAGGTACAATCTCTGGTGATTCTCATGCGATTTTTCATTTGCATATGCTTCCTATTGACTATAGTGTCGTCGGGACGGTGCATTCCCATCCGTCCTCGATTGCTCGTCCCTCTGATGCTGATTTGGATTTGTTTAACCATTTTGGGAAAATCCATATCATCGTGGGGGTGTCTGCTTATGGGGATGTATCCTGGCAGGCGTACGATTATGCAGGTCGTATGCTCGTTATTGAGATTATTTAAAAAAGATTTTTATATCCTCGGATGACTACCATTCCTGAGCGAGATGGCAAACTTCCCTTTGAACATTGATGTGTTAGTGGTAGCGGCCCTCGCGCCAATCCTTGGTGTTGTAGCGTTCTGGTTTCTCCAGTTGTTTTGTATTGAAATCCAGAAACGGATGCTGTCAAGATTACGGCATCGTCATGAGGCGTTCTGTCGATTCACCAATTACATCGGGATCTTGTTTCAGGCGATTAGTCAGGCGCTTGGGTATACGGTCACGAGAAGTGGGATTGCTTCTTTTCAGGTGAGCGTGACCTATGAGAAGGTGGAGCCGAAGAAAGAAAAAGAAGGGGTGTTTGAATGGATCTCCCGCTCATTTCTCCTCTTTGGTCCTTTTTTTATCCCCGCAGGTCTTGTCTTACTGGTCAGTTATTTTGTCATCGGGAGAGGATTTGTATTCCCTGCCCCGGATCATTTCACGTTTATCGAATCATTGACGGGGTTTTGGTCAAGTCTGTTTACATTCGGAAAAGAATACCTTAGTTTCTTGCTCAACATAGATCTGCTCAACCCGCTCCATGTTGGATTTGTTTTTGTGTTGTTGTTTTTTGGGTTGGGGATACGACCGAGTTATATTGGTCAGGAACGGAAAGAAAAAATCGACATTCTCTATGATTTGATTCATATTAAAGATCATCTGGTTGAAAAACCGTTGTATATCCTTGTAATCGTTCTTTGCCTGTACTTGTTCTATGTTTTGTCGTTGTTTCTGAATCCGGTGGTGTATGTCGGGTTGTTTACCATTTTTGGTTGGATGTCGCTAACTGCAATTATCGCAATATTGTTGACGTTCCCCTTGATGTTGTTGATACGGGCGACCGATGAGATTCAACCAAGGTGGAAAATAATTCCTTTCCTAACCGTGGTAGTTTCCTATGCCCTCATTCGTGCGTTTTTCATCTATTTTCCTACGAAACAAGTCGAACGTGTTTCTCTTCTGGTGATGCTGTTATCGACGGTTCTCATCACCATCTTCTTGATAAAATATAAGAGGACCAATAGATTTAAAACCGCGACAAAGATGAAGCATATGAGGGTTGCGGATGGTAAAAAAAGAACTTCTAAAAAATGAGCAGGTCGAACGGATTCTTTCACCTCATCCATTATCGTTTATGAAGTTACAGACCTTGTGTATTTTTGTCATCGTATGGGGACTCGTGGTCTGGTGGTTAACAACATCCTCAGAGTATAAAAATATTTTATCTGGATGGTACCCTCTCATTCTGTGGGGTCTCGTCCTTTTGTTCATCGGAATTGTTGCTTCTCTTGTTGCTATTCAATGGACTATTTTTTTCTTATATCTTGGTGTGTTTGCTGGTGCATTAGGTTTAATTTTCTGGCAACATTGGGACGATTACATAATGCCTTTCATTCCCTTATATTCTATTGCGGTCTCCATCGTTGGTTTCTTAATAGTCGAATTGTACCGCCGGTCGCATAAATATATCATTACGAACCTGCGTATTATTTTCAAAGGCGGTATCTTTACGAAACGGGAGCGGACAATCCGGTATGATAAGATTGCTGATATTGATGCGAAACAAGGAGTCCTTGGTCAGATTTTTGCGTTTGGGACGATCATTCCAGTGAGCCAATCAGGGTTTGGGTTAGGGAGTGATAAAACCATGGCTGCTGGTGGTGTGGAAGTTGGGACAAAGAAAGCCCGGTTCTTTGGCTTTGCTGGTGGTGGGAAAGAAGTTCAGACACCGATTGCACGAAGTTATTACGAATTGCATGGTGTGTACCCGTATAAGGATGTGAAACAGCTTGTTGAGGATTTAGTACAATCCCATGTCCCCACACAATATCAAAAGGAACAAATAGAGTTTCAGAAGCAACAGGTCGATATCCAGACGCAGATGCGGGATCTCCTTCATAAACAGGTAAGCGATAAACCAAAGAAAAAAGCGGTACGACAACAAATCGAAGAAGAAGAGGAAGACCCTGAGGAAGAGGTAGTAGAAGAAGAAAAAGTAACTAGGAAAAAAACAGCTGTACCTGAAGAAGCGTTTCAACCGGAGCAAGTGGATGTCCAGCAGCAGATGAAGGAGCTGTTGAAAAAACAAAAGACCGCTCGAGTGACCCAACCTCCTGAAGAAGAAGTCGAAGAAGAGGATATTGAGGAAGAAGAGGAAGATAACGAGGAGAAAAACAAAGGAACGTAACCTGGGGATATCTTTATTAAATAAATTTTATTTATGGATAACAAATGGTACCGAAA
>DATMWV010000194.1:0-2794 GCA_035562195.1 Thermoplasmatota archaeon | reverse complement strand
ATCAGAAAGATAGAATCCGCGGGAAATCGCGACGAATTCTTTCGATAATGATTCACCGACTGCTTTCTTCCGTGCAACTTCGATGAAATTATTTTTTCCAAATTTTACTTCCTCTGCTTTCAGTGTCTCAAATTCTACCATTGTCTACCTCTTTGCCTGTAAGAAAAGAGTAGTTGAATTTAAACTTTTTCAATTAAACAGATACTCGTAGAGTACAATAAAAAAAAATAGAGAAAAAAAGGATGCTCAGAAAGATTCACAAGGGGAAAATAAAGGGTTCTAGCACAAACCTTTTACAAGGATGCGTGGTTGGCAACTCTCAATATATTTTTTGCTCTCCCCTGGTTTTTTCTCCTCGATTGTTGTTATCTTTTTTGCTTGAAACGATGGACGCAAAAGAGGAGTATAATCTTTCATTCTTTGCTCATAGGCAAAGACTTTTGCGATGTTTTCTATTTCTTCGAGCGCGTTTTCATCAGTAACCGCCCCCACTATTTTTATATCCGCGTTATTCACCTCATTAACGCTAGATTTTTACTAGCATGTATCTATTTGTCAGTCCATGAATATAAAGGTTTTGAAAAAATCCTCACACAACCCTTTACAGCAGTCTTTTAAAAAACCTCCTAGCCTGAAAGAGGGAGAAACAAAAAGAAGAGCAAAAAACCTCGCAATGACTCTGTCGTGTTTCCAACAGTCACACTGACTTCGATGATACCGACCCCAATCAACGGAGAAATCTTCTGGATCATCAGTTCCTCACCTGATCCCAGATAAATTATCGAGCCTTGAAACACGCGTTCTGAGGGACGGAGTATAAAACCACCAGTCAGATGAGACTCCCAATCCAGATGTAACACATCCTCCGTCCCCTGATTTCTGACAGAGACCGTCAGACCAACACCACCTGAAATCGTAATAGCGACATCGACAGGGTGGCTTTCAAAGGGTGCTATTACTGGAAATCGATCCTGACTCATATTCCCTGGGACAATATATGGTGTATCACCGATTCCATCTCCATCACTATCCGAACCAGTATAATCAGACCAATAGTTCCCAACCGCCCCATCATCCCAGAGGTTCCCAGTCGCATCATACGCGTTCCCCGGGTTATCAATAAAATTGTTATGATGGATGATGTTATTAATGCAATAACCACCCAGCATCAGCCCATCAAAGAAACTCTGCTTCACCGTATTGCCAACAACCGTAGTATCCTGCGCCTCATACAGGTAGATACCATACCCTCGATTATTCACCATCACATTATTAAGGATCATATTATGAGAGGCGTACTCCACTCTGATCCCATGGAACTTATTGTTCTCAATCAAATTACCAGAGACGGTATTATACGAGGCTCCATCAAGGAACACCCCGTTCATCCGAAGATTATTAATGATATTATTATCAGAGATATTGTTCCCCTGGGAGACGACATAAAAACCACAACAGTTCCAAAAATCACCCACATTGCTGACCCGGAACCCACTCACCGTCACCCCATTGACATAAATGGAGACCGCATGGTTCCCCCCTTCAATACTTGTCGTGTTCCGATTCTCACCAAGAAGATGAATCGAGACATTAATGATAATGCTCTCATAGTAAGGTGCCGAGTCATCATACACAAACACGGTATCACCATCAGAAGCATTGTCTATCGCATTCTGGATTTTAGTAAAGTTCCCAGGCCCTGATCCACCGACATACAACATCTGTGAATTGTTCATAGACAAGGGAGGTTCCACCAATTGAGCTGAAACAAAGAAAGACGATCCTGTCATAAATAAAAAAACAATACCTGATACGACAAGTTTCATGATCAGAGCCTGTTTCATAGTCTCCCTCTTTTCTAATATAATAGAAGGTACTATCCTATATAAGCTTACTACCATTGATTAAAAGGGACATCAAAAAAGTTTTAAAGTCAATGAATCATAACAGGGCTGGTAGGAAATGGATACAACAGAACGTTCCTGGGATGAAGAATCACAAAAACAACGGTTGCTGAAAGCAACAAAATTCTTTTTCTTATTTACGGTTCTATATACCCTTTGGATCGCTGTCATTATCATGGGTGTCTATATCCTCGGTCTTGGCAACAAATGGGCGATATTGACCATGGAACAATGGATCTTGTCTGCGATCGCTCTTATCAGCATCGCCATAGGCCTTGAGGTCGTCCTTCTCATTCAATACACTCTTTCAAGGAAGAAACACCTTCAACCACTCGAACCAAAAAAACAAAAAGAATTCATCCAAGGAAAACATGTACACAGCTATACCATTCCTTTTGATGCGAAAGGTGGCATTTTCAGTAAAACCTTTATCCTCATTGATGAGAAACGAGTGTTAAACATCCGTTACCAGATGATCCCCCCAAATGACCTCTGGGGAAAACAACAATAAAGGACAATTACTTTTTCAGCATCCCCATTTCCACAAGTTTCTCAGGCAGATACGTATCGGTGACATAATCAAGTCCGTATTTCGCCAACGCCTGCTGCTCTGATTTCTTCCCAAGGTTCAGCTGCAATTTGATCTCATGTTTCCAGAATTGATCCTGGAACCGTGGGTCATCCAGCTCGCTTTTCAACGCAGCGATATCCTCAGTTGTCAACGTATCAGTCGGCAGTTTATAATTCTCGATATCTGAAGGTGTCACCCCGAGGTACTGGGCGGCTGGGGTTGCGAGATACTCAGAGATATGCGCTGTCTTAATCGCACCATACGCAACACTCCCAAAGATACGGAAGCTCCAAGGGTCACAATCGGTAAACACAAGCAC
>DATMWV010000193.1:0-4116 GCA_035562195.1 Thermoplasmatota archaeon | reverse complement strand
AAAATTACCAACAATGGTACAAGCACCAGTGGAGACATCACAGGTTAACAATGCAGAGGGAGCTCCGGAATTGAAATACCCAGCGATATACAGGACATCATTGTCTCGGTCAAATCCCATATCCTGAGCATAGACGAACCCATATCCCATATCTCCAACAGCGGTGGCTGCACCTGTTGCTTTGTCAACGGAGTACAACGTGCTATCACCGGTCCAGAGGACATCATAGGCGTACATGTTCCCATCGATATCACAGGCTAACCCAATGAAGGTGTTTGATACTCCATGAGAACCAATACGGGTAGTCGCTCCAGAGCTGACATCCATGGTGTATAAACTATTGGCACTGGTGACATACCAGGTTCCGGTCGTGCCATCAACGGTCATTCCGTTCACACCAATAGAGCCACCAATAAAGGTTTGAGTACCGCTATCAGGGTCTATTGAATACAGCCCACCGGCGTAATCACAACCATACCAGGCTCCGCCATTGTCCATATCCGCACCACAACAGAAGTTCGGAAACACACCGGGTGCTAACAGATCAATGGCATCAGGGGTATCAAAGGTGATAGGTCCAGTCACATGGCCACCACTGGGGTCATATGCGTTATACGCATAGAAATACCCTCGATTTAAAAGCGGCGTGTGCGGTTGTGTTTTTATCAGAGTAGATGCTTTCGGTGCGAGCCCATCAAGTTTTATTTGAGGTGTTTCTTGTCTGTCAATGTAATGATTCTGTAAGAATGTATAATTCACAGGATCTGTTGAATCGCTTTTTGTTAATGCGTTACTATCGACGAGAGGGACACAATTCATTCCAGTAAATAAAACGACGATGGCCAACGCTATAATCTTTCCATAAAACGATGTGTTCATGCTTTATTTCCTCCTTACATGTTGCTAATGCATGACATATATATAAATTTATAGCTCAAGTGACACAAAAACAGATTATTTTGCAACTTCAGAAATCAAAAAAAGAGACTTTCTGCGAATTCTCAAAGAAAAAAAAGGAAGATTCAAAATAATACCTGTGATAACCGACTCTCTTGTTCGGTCATTCAATAAAAAAAAATTAGAGAAATTATTTTCCGTTGAAGACCCTGCTGTTCATAGAAAAGTCTTTTCGCCAAATGATTTTTTTCAGCACTTTTTCATCACTCATGTTTGCTAACTGGATTCTCTTCTCTGGGGGGATGATGATGAGTTTAAAGAAGCTGTAGAAATCCCCTGCTCCGCCAAAGATGTTGACGATGGGGAACATCAGGAAGAACGGTTCACTGGGATTAATGAAATACACCAAACACCCGCTGAGAGGTAAAAAATACAAGAAAAATAATTTTTTGTTATCCGCCACGTAGCTTTCGTTATCAACGAGAAATCCGACTGCGGACCATTTCGTCAGCACAATCGCCTTGAACGGTATGTTATAATAGATCATCGTAAGCAGGTGGGTTAACTCATGTAAGATGATGGCGATGATTAATCCAAAGATGAATTGCAAGAAGGGGTCCATGATTACACCTCGTTTTTTATAAACATACAATATTATATTGTGTATAATATAGTATTTAAATTATGTTATACAACTGTTATCGATTTTCGATAATAAATGCCTAAAAAAATTCGATGAATTTTCATAAAAAGTATCGAGAAAACCTTAAAAAATTACCACACAATGCTATTTTCCATCATATAGTAACTGATTAGGAATCCCAAGATGATTAAAAAGATGCCAAGCAGATAAATAAGGAGTGATTTTGTCGAAGTCTGCTTCCAACTCGGGATACTGTAATGGAGTACAAAATTCGTTCCAAAAATCACGATACCAAAGATAGAGGGAATCGGCACCCACAAGAGAGTCAGTTTTGACACCTCATGAATGACCGGTGTGAGAACCCCTAATAAAATGGTCGAACCAAGAAAGATCATTATCGCATCCTCCTTCTTTTGATATTTCCCCCGGGAGACAAACCCTTGTGCATTTATCGTATACAGACAACTAGAAATGAACGTGACAAAGATACCAGTGAGTACCAATGCACTTTCATCAAAGAGCAAATCGGCCATCACAATCGGAATCAACAATCTGTTTTTAAGCTTGATGAACGTCTTGGTAATTATCCAGAAAAAAAATGGTGTGAGTCTCTAGAGGTTTCGTTCCTCGAACTCATCAGCGATGGTTTCTTCTTCCTCGCTGATTTCCTCTTCTTCGGATTCTTCATATCTGGGTTGGATGAAATACTCTGTTCTGCAATTAGGGCATTCTATCATCGATTCTGAGGATTTTCGAATCCAGCGATGACCACAGAACGGGCAATTTTCTTTCTTCATGCAAACCCCGTACGCAACGAATATTCCTGAAGGTGTTTAAAAATATATCTGAGGACAGTAGAGGAGGTATTTATTGATTTCGTGTGACAATGAAAAGCAAGCCGCATAAAAAACCCTCCGCGTGTTTTGCTGTTTTCCCAGCATTTTCAGGCACCACGGACACCATGATACTCAAAGGACCAAACCCCAGACAAGGGATCCTTTCGTACACCACTGCCCCTGGTTCTAAGGAGTCTATGGTGTCTACCAAGGACGAGTTGATGACTCCAAGGATCCCGCCATTCACACTGATGTTACATTTAATAGCGGTTGTCACAGTGTTCCCAACATTCCGCAGCCCAACAGTGACACAGAACAACCCACTGGAAATCTCAACCTTGGTCTTCACTGGATAATTCACATAACAGGCAGCATATCCAACCTTACAGACCCCGTATTCGATCTGCATATATCCATCTTCACCCCAATCAGGTCCCCAAGAATTACGCAAAAACCACACCCCGTTTTCTCCTTGATTGTCATCCCAACCAACTAAAGCGACCGCATGGTTGATCTGCGCCTGAGGATCATCTTCATTAAACACCCCGCCAGCATAGGCACCAAACGCCTGGGTCACGGCACACCCGACAGACACAGGACCATAGGTCATAATCGCTTGTTTAATCGAATCCGTCGGAGCGACACCCTGGGAAAACCCAATGAAATGCCACGAGTCAATCAGATACGGGTGTTGATACGGCCCATCACAAGCAAGATCAGATGCCTTGTAAGGAAACTCTTTTTCTAAGACAGCACCAGTCCCGTTGGACTGATCCATCTTCCATTGAAAGTAATCATGAGCCCACCATCCCCCGTCACAGCCCCATCCATTACGGTTGCAGCTGACCAGCCACTGTTCTGAGAGATCAACTTCCTTATGGTCTTTAATCAGGATATTGCATTCGAGTGGTGCGACTGTTCCAAACGCCCAGCAACTCCCACATCCTCCCTGATTCTTTATCGGTGTACAGCCTCCAAGCTCACGCCAGTCAAAAGAAGACGGCAACGTAGATGTTGGAACACAAGGATCAAAGGACGAATCCGCCCACCAGTTTTCTGGCTCGACAAGACCACAGAGCTCGGAAAAGGGTCGTTCCGTCGCTGGGTTTTTACCAACGGCAAAGCTCCATCCTTCTTTGATTCCTTGCTGCTGTAACATCGTGATATCTGCATCAGACAACCAAGGTTCACTGGATGATCCTTGAGCGATTGTTTCATCTGGGAGTGTACATCCACAATCACTGAACCCGACAGGCATACCTAGTAATACAAGACAAAAACCTACTGCAATGAATGATTTCTTCATATTGAAAGTCCCCTAACAACGACGATGGTTGGTTCAATAGAGACGCTCCTTAATAAATCTATGGTTTTTCCTCGATATAAAAATGAAGCATTATTTTTTGATCATTCATCACAACTCCGACAAGGAAAACCGCTTCCTATCCAAACATAATGAATGAAACCAAAACAGGTCTCTTCGTTTAGGAAAAAACCAAATGGTTCCCTACAACAAAACAAAATGTTTTCGTCAGATATCAATAAAAAATCAACTATCAAAATAAGAAAAAGAACAGGCAACTCTATTGTGTTTTCGTGTCAGGCGAGTTGCGGTTGTACTCTCTTTTTTTTATAGGTCGTTAATTAAAGCTGCGATTTGCTTTCGTTTATCTTCTTCGTCAGGAAGTGTGATAGATGATTTCCATTTCTTCGATCCATCAGAAAGATAGAATCCGCGGG
>DATMWV010000192.1:0-4463 GCA_035562195.1 Thermoplasmatota archaeon | reverse complement strand
GTGTGTATGCGGGTCGCAATAAAATTTGCCTATGACGGAAAGAACTTTTCCGGGTATGCTCGACAGCCTGGTCAACGGACGATTGAACAAACACTCTTGGATATGTTGATTGAACAAAGGATATTTCAGGATATTAAGATGTCTTGTTTTCGTACCGCGAGTCGAACTGATAAAGGTGTATCTGCGTTGGGAAATGTCTGTGCATTTGATACCATACTATCTAGAGAGGAGATTTTCCCACTACTGACAAAAGAAGTTTCTGATATTTTTATATATGGGATACAATCCGTCCCTTCGGATTTTTATCCACGTCATGCGAAAAGAAGGCAATACCGGTATTATCTTCGAAGAGAGAATCTTGATGTTGATCGTCTGCTTTCTGCTGCCGGGTTGTTTACCGGGGAGCATAACTTTCAGAATTTCGCCCGGGTTGAACCGTTGAAAAACCCTATCCGGGTTATTGACAACATTGTTGTAAATGAAAAACAGGATTTCTTGATCCTTGATTTCTATGCCCAGACGTTTCTCTGGAATCAAATTCGACGTATTGTGTCAGCAGTGAAAAAAATAGGGGACGGAACTCTTTCTCCGGATGAAGTCAGACAAGCGTTAGACCATCCGGAAAAAAAGGTGGATTTTCAGGTTGCTGCCTCTGAGCCGTTGTTTTTAAAAGACGTGGTGTATGATTTTTGCTTTGATTATACGAAGGAATATACGAAGAAACTTCTGAGGTTTGAAAACAGTATTGTCTCTTCGCTTTCCTGATAGTTTCTGCAGAGATCGTTAGACGGTAACCTCAAGTGATTTGACTTGTTGGGCTGCCAGCACTTCGTTCATTTTTAGATAGGTCAGGTCCATATCTTTTTTCTTCGTCCAAGTCTCTTCTAAAGGTGTGAGTGTAGGTATTTTATTGACCATCCCGACCATCTTGTCGGTTTCATTGTTCATCACGGCAAGAACTGATTCGTAACCAAGTCTGCTGGCAAGAACACGGTCGAACGCAGAAGGATCTCCACCACGTTGCACATGACCAAGGACACTTACTTTGATATCCCAGTTGATGACTTTCTCAATAGCTGCTTTTATCTCAGCTGCTCCACCAGTTGTTTCTCCTTCAGCAATCACAATGATGCTACTATGTTTCCCTGCTTTATATTGAGCCTCTAGCTCTGCAACAAGTTGGGGTATCTGCATGGGTGACTCAGGGATGAGGATATCCTCTGCACCACCACCAATGCCGGTGTAGAGTGCGATGTACCCTGAGGTCCGCCCCATGACCTCAATGATAAATAATCTTGAATGTGACGATGCGGTATCCCGGATCTTGTCAATAGCTTCTAAGGCGGTGTTAACCGCAGTGTCAAAACCTATGGTAAAATCTGTTCCATACAGGTCATTGTCAATCGTCCCTGGAACCCCTATGCCCTGAATCGAGAATTCCTGTATGAGTTGATGTAGTCCGCGAAACGAACCATCTCCTCCGATAACGATAATGCTGTCGATACCGAACCGTTTTAAGGATTTGAATGCTTTTTCCCGTCCTTCCTTGGTGAGAAACTCACTGCTTCGAGCGGTCTGCAGGACGGTGCCCCCGTCCTTTATGATATTGCTGACATAGTATCGGTTGACTTGCTCGATGTCCCCCTCGATCATCCCTTGGTATCCACGTTTGATCCCAAACATGGTGTTTCCATGATAAATCCCCGTTCTTACAACTGCACGGATCGCGGCATTCATCCCTGGGGCATCACCACCACTTGAGAGAACTCCAATGTATTTTCCCTGACCCATCATCCACCACCTAGTTGCAATACTGAAATCGTTTCTACCATTTAAAACATTCCGGGAAAAAAGGATTTTATATTCATGGTATGATTTGTTGGACATTTCTCTGGTTGTTTCAACCTAAAAATTTATTATGAATGAACTGTTCATGTGTTGCGCGTGCAGGGGTAGCCAAGCCTGGTCTACGGCGACAGACTCAAGATCTGTTCCTGCAGAGGTTCGGGGGTTCAAATCCCTTCCCCTGCACTCTTTTTCCACTTTTCCAGGAGAAACCTGTCATGGGACTGAAAAATGATTTGAACTCCTAAATATCGGTACATCAGAAGGAAGATTTTATATAGCAAGGGATCCTTAATTTTCATTAAAGGAGGAACAAGAATGAAAAATAAATGCTTAGTGGTGGGAATCATTCTCCTGTTCATTGGAACCGCAATCGTTCCATGCATACAATCAGAATTTATTTTCGAGAAGAATACCATTACGGTTGACGATGAACCTGGCGATGCAGATTATACTTCTATAAAAGAAGCAGTAAATCATTCCAGCCCTGGAGACACAATCGAGGTGTACAGCGGGACATATTCAGAGCAAGAAATACACTTGGAAAACGAGAACCTTAACCTGCGGGGTATCGCTCATGAACTTGGAGCAGGAAACGATACCGGAAAACCTTTCATTAAAGGCAAATGTATCTACCACGGATCCATCATTAGGATATTAGCAAATGATGTGGCAATCTCCAATTTTACTGTTGAAAACACTGCATCTGCAACTAATTATTCTTATTGTATCCATGTAGGATCTGTTATTTGGAACGTATTAAATAATATCACAATACGAGATTGCAATATTTGTAATTCATCAGATAGCATAGGAATCATTGTCTACCATTATGGTGCAATTTGGAATTTAAAAATTATTAATAATTATCTTAGTCATAGCAGGGGAATTAGTTGCACTGAAAATCCATCAAATATTGAACATAATAGTATCATAACAGGAAATATTATTACCGATTCTTATTGTGGAATTTTTGATAGCGGGTTCAACGGTACCATATCCGGAAATGAAATAACAAACTGTAGTGGAAAAGGTATTTATTTACATGGCAGCGAGAATAAAATATCAGGAAATAGAATCAGCAACTGTAGCATTGGGATACAATTTGGAGGATCAGGTAATATCATCAATGGAAATGATATTGATCACTGTCCAATCAGCATTCAATATGGAGGGCAACAAAATAATATTACAAAAAATAATTTTAAGAATTATACCCGCATTGGCATTTGGTTTGCACGATGGTTTGGAGACCAATTTAAAACGCTATCGAAAAGTCGATGGGCAGGAAATTATTGGGATACCTGGAATGGTATTGGTCCAAAGATAATACTTGGCCTCCAAGCAATACCAGTTGGCCTAGAGGGAACTCTCAAAATACCTGGATTTGAATTTGACTGGTTCCCTGCACAACAACCTTATGACATTTCAGGAATGACCTGAAAATCATCGGGGGAGGTAATCTTTAACAGGATTAATTATTATCCCCTGTTTAGAATTTAACCGGTAAATGCGGGTTCAAATCCCTTCCCCTGCATAATTTTATAATAATGAAGAATAATATTATTTGAACTAGTGTTTACTGGTAAAACCTATGAAACAAGGGCATAGGAGCTATCAATATCACTTGATGATTAATTTATTGATGGGGAGAATGAATAATGAATTCACGTAATTTTTTCAGATTTCTGAAGTAAAATCGGCAATAACTAGCATCTCAAAATCTTCAGTTGTAAGTTCATCGTTTCTCGAAAAAGCACCAAGTTTTGCACCATAAATATCAATTTTTTTAAAACCCAGAGACTTTAACAACCATGTAATTTCAGATGGAACATAAAACCTCTCATTGCATTCTAATTTCTTTTTATTACCAGAGTCATCTTCTACTGTTACAATATTATGGTCTCTAAAAGTCATTAAATCAAAAGTATTACTTCTACAAGTAGTATTTCCTTCATCCTTTGTTGTATGAAATGTTTCAACTGAATGGTATAAGGGAAATAATCCATTAAGTGTGGTAAAAATCAGCTTACCAGAGTTCTTTAATGATTTTGCAACATTTCTTAATATCTCAAAATTCATTTCATCTGTTTCCATCAAACAAAATCCTCCTTCACAAAGCATTATTGCTAAATCAAAATCATCTTTGAAAGGTAATTTTCTTGCATCATGTTTTTGAAATTCTATTTTCAAATTTTGTGCTTTTGCTTTTTCTTTTGCCTGCTTTAGTTGTGAATCTGATAAATCAATTCCTATGATATTGTATCCCCTTTTTGTTAATTCAATTGAGTGTCTACCTGTTCCACATCCAACATCTATTATTTTCAGTGATTTATCAAAATCAAGTTCCTTTTCAATGAAGTCACATTCACCAATTGTCCCCTTTGTATAACTTTCATTATCATAGTTTTTACCATAATTCTCAAAAAGAGATTCATACCACTTTTTCATATTGTCTTCTCCAGATCAGTCAACTCTTTATTATAATCTGAATGTAGGCAATAAGAAGTTATTTAATAATCATATCGGATGAAAAATCGAAGTGATGATAATTTATTATTTTGCCGATTATGATATTTAATAATTAGAGCATGAGCATTACACCCTTAACACAGACT
>DATMWV010000191.1:0-7475 GCA_035562195.1 Thermoplasmatota archaeon | reverse complement strand
GTCATTGTTCTAATCATATCCCCAATCACGAGTGTTGGAGTTTGTACGCTGAATACAACGAAATTTTCGTCAATAGAGAATCAAATGACTTTTTCTGATTCTAGCCGAGATGAGACCGAGTTAACATATTACAATGAACAGAATCTTTCAACACTGATTGGCACTCAGGGTGAATCAAGAAGTTGGCAATCAGCGATTCGACTGACTCAAAAGGAAATGGCACCATATAAGGATTGGACGTTAACAAAGGTCAAAATCGCCTTTAACGCAGATCATGGATGTCCTTCGATGACGGTCAGAATTTATATTTATGATAAGGGAACTGATGTTCATCCTGGACCGCTCTTGGTCAACGATACGACGTATACTTATCATTCGACTGGTGTGACGACGATCCCTCTTTTATCACCTGTCAACCTCACCATTCATCAGGAACTCTGGATTGCTGTGGAGTGGAACGAGATAGAACACAACCCTGGTGTCTATTACGCCTGGTTAGATACACTCACTGGTCCGCATGTCCCGCAGAAAGGCGACTGGTACAACATGGGGAGCAATTGGTATGAAATCTACACTGGTGGCGCTGACTATGACGGCAACTGGGGGATAGGCGGCATTGTCGAAGGTCTTGGTACCGCTGAATTATCGATTGGTAATATACGTGGACCAATAGGAATAAAAGCTAATCTATCAAGCATCGGTGAATACAGTGCAGAAAATGTTTCATGGACAATAGCAATCAACGGTGGTCTGTTTCATAGAATAAATGCTACTGCCACAGGAACATTCATCTCACTTGTTGCTGGTTCCTCAATTACAATTAGCATCGGCGTATTCTTTGGTTTTGGGAAAATACTCATCAGTGTAACCGCAAGAGCAGAAAACACACTTGAAGTCACATTTATAAAAAACGCATTCCTACTCGGTCCTTTTGTTGTGGGAATCAGATAAAACGAGAGTATGTATAGAAATGAAAAGGAAATGGATAGCGATTGGAATCATTTTCTTGTTCGTTTGTGTAGCATTTGGTGGATGTACTTTAGAAAATACATTACGCCCTAAACCGAATATAAATGTTGTAAGCACACGATTCAATACATCATTCTTTTCTGGGAAGGATTTATGTGTATTAATAGATGTTACAGTAACAAATTATGGTGATGATGGAATTGCGAATGTCTGGGCTGAATTGAAACAAGATGGAAATACCTATACACAAAAAAAAGTTGTCATTCTTGATTATCGACAAAACTGGGAATTGCATTTTTCTTTTTGTAATATTTCGTCAGTCAGGGGGTATACTTATCAGGCATGGGTTGAAAATAGATAAGTTGATAAAAATATCTTTCTTGGGTTCTGCTCTAGATGCTATACCTGCTGTATGAAATTGTCGATGATGCTAAGGAGATATTTTCCAGAATCTCTCTGTTTTTGTAAGTAAGAATTAAGTATCTATGGAAGGATAACCTGTCGATGATGCGATTCGAATTACAAGCCAGATTCACCCTCAGTGGAGATGTCTCAAGACTTACCAAAGAATTTGAGAAATTTATCAAAGAAACGAACGAGTCGATTCTCAAGAAAGGCCCAGAGAAACTCGCTGTCATTGAAAGGTTTGCGATTGAAAAAGGAACACTGTCTCTGTTCATCACATCAGAAGGTACGCTCCGCCCACATAACGCTCTGTTGCAGATTAAAAACGCACTCAGCAAAGAGCTGGGGAAGACCCATCATGTCGGCGTGCGCGGCATCACCATTGAAAATTATACGATTTCTTTTGATCTTCCCCGTGAACCACTTAAGGACGTGACTATCCCGTTCGCTGAGATAAAGATCGTAGGGAAACAGGCGACGATGCTGCTGTCAGATGTCTCAGAGGAGTTTCTCCGCAGGAACTACATCGACCGGATGATGAACCGGGTGAAAGAAAAGGTGGAGAACCAGTACTACGAGGGAAAAGCAGAGTTTTGGAAGCTTATCTGGAAATCAGAGGAGAAAACACCGATATGGACGAAGGATCCGACGGAGCAGATGGAAAGCCTCGGATGGCTCAAACAAGGTCCGACCAAAGGAAAATGGTTCTACCGACCCCAGGCAGCAGCGGTCCTGAAAACCATGGAGAATATCGCGATACAAGAGGTCCTCAAACCCTTGGGTTTCCAGGAGGTCATCGAGTCCCATATCAAACCATTTGATATCTGGCTGAAAACCGGTCATATGGAGGGTATGCCGTACGAGTTCTATTATGTCGCTGAGCCGAAGACCCGGGATGCGAAGGACTGGGAGCGGTTCATTGATTTGACGAAGATTACCAAAGAAGTCCCTGTCGAGGAGCTGCAGAAGAACCTTTCCGCTCCGACCGCAGGGATCTGTTATGCACAATGTCCGATGATCTACTGGTCGTTCAAAGGCAAGACGATTGCGGAGAAATCGTTACCGGTACTGGTGTATGATAAGACCGCTATCTCAGCGCGGTACGAGTCTGGGGGGCGGCATGGGATCGAACGGGTCGATGAGTTCCACCGTATCGAACCAGTGTATATCGGAACACGGGAGCAGCTGTTGTCCTTGCGTGAAAAACTCCTGGAGAGATACAAGCATGTGTTCAACGACATCTTTGAGCTGGAATGGCAGATGGCCTGGGTCACCCCCTGGTACATGCAGCAGGCAGGCAAGATCGGTGATGAAAGCACCCAGGATACCGGGACGATCGATTTTGAGGCATACATGCCATACCGGGGGACTCGAAAAGACTCTGAGTGGCTCGAGTTCCAGAACCTCAGCATCCTAGGAGATAAATACATCAGCGCGTTCAACATCAAGGCGCAAAAAAGCGAGCTGTGGAGCGGCTGTTCCGGGATCGGCCTGGAGCGATGGACGACAGCGTTTCTTGCACAGAAAGGACTTGATCCAAAACAGTGGCCAGAGGATTTCAAAAAGTACCTTGAGAGACTTCCTGAAGGAATTGAATTCCTGTAACTCAGGGAAAACTTGTTGGAAAAAACCTTTTAAAGAAGCATCCCTTCCTGGCCTTCTATGGCAAAGAGACGAAAGGAAGGCGCTGAGGTAGAAGAACAACTCGATTTTCAGATACCGAAGTTCGATGAAGAAGGCTTCATGAAAAAGGAACGACGCAACGTCAAGACCCTGTTCATCTCGTTTCTCTTCGGATTGCTCATCGCAGCTATCTGTTTTGGATTCTGGGTGCTCCTGGAGGGTAGCTTCCTCCGCTGGGAGTTAGTCCTTCTTGTTGGTGTCGTAAATTCCGTCTGGATAAAGTACCTGTTTGTACGGCTGAATATTGATCTGACCGATTTTGGGCGAAAAGGTTGGCTTACCACTTTTGTCACCTATTTTTTCACCTGGCTGCTTCTTCTAATCGTCCTGGTGAACCCACCGTTCTATGACGGGGAAGCACCCCATGTCGAAATGGTTTCGCTCCCTGGGATGCAGGAACCTGGTGGAACCATCCTTTTTGCCGGGTATATTGTCGATAATGTAGGAGTCAACAAAGCAGGGATCACGTTCATGATCACCGATCCAAACGGTACCATACACACCCCGGAATTCACCTATGAAAACAATATCTTCCGATACACCTATGAGAACCCAAGTAACGTACTTGGTACGTATAATTATACGGCGATCGTCTCTGATGTGAACAACCGAAAAACCACCATCACCGGAACATTTACCTACGCCACAGATGTCCTAGAGATCATCTCGTCTCGATTCACCGATATCATGAGCGGGGATGCAATCACCATCAAGGCAGACCAAGACATCAGCAAAGTAAATTTCAGGGTGTACTACAAAATAGAGAATGGAACAGATATCAATGTCGATCGAAAAGAGACAACCGATATAGAGAAATACGAAACCACAGCTGAATTCAAAGGATGGACCGCGAATTCCACCGTCAGCGTATCTGTCTTTGCTGAAGTAAGTCATTACTTCCTGAACATCCCTGAAAAGTTCTCCAATACTATCAGAGACACAAACCAGTATGCGTTTACAACAGCAAACGACCAGAACATCGGAACCGAGGAACCACTCGTGGAATGGAATGCGACCCGTGCGTTACTACGACAACCACAACTCCCAAACACGCTCAACTACATCGTTCCCTATCCGATAAGCTCCGGTTCAACCCCTGGTTTTGAGGTCATCGTCTTTATCATAGCGATCGTTGCTGTCGTTTTCCTGTTCAAACGGAAAAAGAATGATAAGATGACATGACCGAGATAACAAGCTTCTGTCACTCATTCAAAAAGGATTTTACTCCCCGGCCGCAGAACCCTCGACAACCAGTCCGGTGCTGGTCAGAAAAAGACGTTCTTGATGGTAAGGTCGTTGACGCGTACGTCATTATTTTTCGGACACGGGGATGCTCCTGGGCACTCTCCTCCGGTTGTACGATGTGTGGATATTTCAACGACAGTATGCTGTCTGCTGTTTCTGAAAAAGACGTCTTGGCGCAGTTTGAGAACGCTCTGCAGGGGTACAAAAATGAAAAGATCGTTAAAATCTTCACATCTGGAAGCTTCCTTGATCCTTCTGAAATACCGGTACCAGTACAACAACAAATCCTTACCACCTTGGATAACACCGCAGAAAAAATCTCAGTCGAATCACGACCGGAATTTATTACTGAAAAAAGTGTAGGAGCGATTCAGAAAAATATACCGTTAAAAAAATTCGAGGTCGGGATTGGATTGGAAACCTCAAATGATCTGGTAAGAGAAAAAGCCATCAACAAAGGTTTTACGTTCCAAGAATTCAAAAAAGCTGCAGTTCTGCTGAAAAAACACAAGGCTCATGTCAAAACCTATGTTCTCTTAAAACCACCGTTTTTGACAGAGAAAGAATCACTCAACGACTGCATCAATACAGCAAAAGACACTTCTTCATGTACAGATCTGCTGTCCTTGAACCCGACAAACATACAGCGTCATACCGTTGTCGAATACCTCTGGAAACGAAATCAGTACAGACCACCATGGCTCTGGAGCATCGTTGAGTTCTTACAACAGAGTACACGCATCACGGATGCGTTTGTGAAATGCGATGTGGTCGGCGGGGGAAGCACCCGTGGACCGCATAACTGTGGCGTCTGTGACACAAAGGTACTCCATGCGATTGAAGAATTCTCCCTGACACAGAAAAAAGATGTGTTCAACGGTCTCTCCTGCAGCTGTCAAGAGCAATGGCGCGACCAACTGGACCTGGAGAGCATCAGTTTTGGCTCCCTGGTTGATTTTACCCGGTGGAACCCATGAAAACCGTTGTCGAAGAAAACGATATCGTCGTGCTCATCGATGAAAACCTGCGGAAAATCATTGTCGATACGAACGGAAAAACAGATAAAATCAGAGGAATCGGAGTCATCGACCCAAAGATCCTTGTCGGAAAAGAATACGGAAATAAATTACAGATCGGTAGTAAACAGTTCTGGTTGCTTCTCCCTTCCGTACAGGATAAACTACAGGGACTGCATCGTCAGGCGCAGATCATCTTACCACGAGATGCAGCGCACATCCTGATGAATTGTTCCATAGAACCTGGACAGAGAGTGCTGGAAGCAGGGATCGGGTCAGGTTCATTGACCATCGCATTAGCCTCAGCAGTCGCCCCAACTGGTACTGTGATTTCCTATGATATCAGGGAAGAGTTCATCAACCATGCGATGAAGAACGTCAAACAAGCCAATCTCACTAACTTTGTGACGACAAAAATCAGGGATGTCACCGAGGGCATCGATGAAACAGACCTTGATGCGATCATTCTGGACATCCCCAACCCATGGGCCGCAGTCCCTCATGCATGGAAGGCGTTAAAGACCGGGGGATACCTCTGTACGTATTCCCCATTGATCTCCCAGGTGGAACAAACCGTGAGAACCATCGAGCAGCATTCCTTCATCGAGTTAAAAACCTATGAGAACATCCAGCGGGAGATGATCGTCTCAAAACATGGGACCCGCCCAAGCTTCGAGATGCTGGGTCACACAGGGTATCTGACGTTCGCCCGGAAGGTCACAACTCTTTAAAAGAAGACCTGCTCCGAGAGGGGCTCCGAATGGTTTAAATCTCTTTTCCGTATACACTGGCTCAAGAACATCGGAGGATTTTGTTATGACGAAACGCGTGTATAATTTTTATGCAGGGCCAGCGACCTTACCACTTCCAGTCTTAAAAAAAGCGCAGGAAGAGCTCCTTGACTTCCATGGGACAGGGATGTCGATTCTTGAGATTTCACATCGGTCCAAGGAATATGATGAGGTACACAAGAAAGCCTCAGAGCTTCTCAAAGAACTCATGGGCATCCCCAGTAACTACAAAGTCTTATGGCTCCAGGGTGGTGCATCGACCCAGTTCTTCATGGCACCCTTAAACCTGCAACAGGCAGGAAAACCAATGGAATACGTCCATACAGGTGCATGGGCAAAAAAAGCAATCAAGGAAGCAAAACTCTACGGTGAGGTCAAAATCGTTGCCTCCTCAGAGGATCAGAAGTTCACCTACATCCCAAAGAATGTTTCCTTTAGTTCGAACGCAGCGTTTGCTCATATCACCGGGAATGAGACCATCGGGGGAATCGAATGGCATGACTGGCCAACAGTCCCTAGCGAAGTACCTCTTGCCTGCGATATGTCTTCGAATTTCATGGACAAGGTCGTCGATGTCAAGAAGTTTGGTCTCATCTACGCAGGGGCGCAGAAAAACCTTGGCCCTGCTGGAGTCACTGTCGTCATCGTACGAGAGGACCTGATCAACCGGGTTCCTGAGAACGCGCCAACCATGCTGAAATACAAGACCCATGTGGATAAAGACTCCTTATACAACACCTGCCCATGTTTCTCGATCTACCTCTGTGAGCTGGTGTTGGAACATCTGAAGGCCCTTGGTGGGGTCCCTGCAATGGAAAAACAGAACCGGAAAAAAGCGAAACTTGTCTACGATGTCATCGACAAATCAAACGGGTTCTATAAAGGAGTGGCAAAACCAGAGTCTCGGTCTTTGATGAACATCACTTTTAACCTTGCGACACCGGAGCTTGAGGCAAGATGTGTTGATGAGGCAAAGAAGAAAGGCCTCATTGGTCTGAAAGGTCATCGGGATGTCGGTGGTATGCGGGCATCAGTGTACAACGCGATGTCGTTGGAAGGCACCGAGGTCCTCTGTAAATTCTTAACAGAATTCCAAGAGCAAAACCAGTAACAGACTGGTTTTTTTTCCTTTTTTATTTTTTTATCCTTTTTTTAGAATGAAAACGAATACTTTCAGTGACCCTGTTTGTAGGTATATAAAGAAAGACGACCTTATCTGTATTAATTGACTTGTGTTGCGGGGGACATGCCAGCCAAGGCTGCTGGCATTTCTGCCACTTTTCTTAGAATTTATCCAAGGTTTTTGTCTTGTGTTTTTTCATAAGCTTCTCAGCAGTGTCCCATGAATGTCTCGTATGCCTGTCTC
>DATMWV010000190.1:0-4263 GCA_035562195.1 Thermoplasmatota archaeon | reverse complement strand
CGTATTTTCAGTTCCAATACTGGTAATTGCAAATTGTTTCCCACAGTTCAGACATTGCATCTCCGCCCCAACTTGTTTGTATCCTTTTTTAGCATCATAGCAGACGTCACATGCATCAAATGCGACATGGACCGCTCCTTGTGCATCCTTCACTGCAAAATATCGGACAGTGACTCCATCAGAGTCATATGAATAAAATGTTGCAGTCGTATCAATATCGGAGAGTGGGATCCGAACTTCGGTTTCATTTTGCTGGGGTGCTGAGTTATTGGTGTTCTTTGTATTTGTATTCTCATTATTTTGCGTTGTGCTTGTACATCCACCTAAATATATCATTACGCCTAGTGCTACAATTCCAAGAACTACAAGTTTTTTCTTCATATTTTTTCACCTACTTTATGTTTCATTTATTTCTGATGTACAGGTTGAATCAGAACATATTTTTCCATCGATAACCGTGATGGTTCGTTGTCCAAGTTTTGCTATCTCAGGGTTGTGGGTTACAAGAATAATGGTATGACCCTCAGCATGGAGTTGTTTGATAAGATCTAAAACGATGTCACCATTTTTTTGATCAAGGTTGCCGGTTGGTTCATCAGCAAGGAGTATTTTTGGTTCATTGATGAGTGCACGTGCGATACAGACCCTTTGTTGTTCACCTCCGGAGAGATGAGCAGGGATATGATCCAATCGATGTCCCAGTCCTACCTTCTTGAGTGCTTCTGTTGCTTTTCCTTCATCGATGACGCCATGATAATATTGTGCTAACATCACGTTCTCTAACGCTGTAAGATACGGAACAAGATGATATTGTTGAAAAATCAGGCCGATGTTTTCTCGGCGAAACCGTGTTAGCTGTTTTTGAGATAAATTGGTAATATCAGTACCATTGATGAAGACCGTACCAGCGGTTGCAGAATCCAAACATCCAATGATGTTTAACAGTGTTGTCTTCCCTGATCCAGAGGGACCCATAATGGATGTCCAAGCACCTTTATGAATGACCAGGTTGAGATTTTCAAGGACATGAGTGCTTTCGTCATAATATTTTTTAATGGATTGAAGGCTGATGATTTCTTCATTCATGGTTTCACTCACCTCGCAGTACAATAGCGGGTTCGACACGCACTGCGCGTCTGACTGGGAAAATGCTTGCGAGCAAGGCGACTCCCACGGATATTCCAATTATGATAGGGATGACTTCAAATCGTGGGGTTATAGAAAGAGAAAAGACACTAATTCCAATTAGTTGTGCAAGGATTAATCCTACAAGGTATCCGATGATGCCTCCGATGACTCCTATGATGGTGGCTTCGGAGAGGAATAATGCGATGATTTTCTTGTTTTCTGCTCCGACACTTTTCATTAACCCTATTTCTTTTTGTCGTTCGATGACTGAAGTAATCATTGTGGTCATGACTCCGAGTGCTGATGCGATTAACGCTACGATGGTGACTAGAAACATCATGTTTTGGATTTTCCCAAGGATGTCCATTTCTGCATGGACGAGTTGTTTAACCGATCGTCCTTCCACGTAGGGGATGAGTTCTTGGATTTCTTCAGCAAAGGTTTCTACAGGGCAGGCGTTACAGAGTGCGGAGACTTGTATGGTATGGAGTTTTCCGGGTCGTCCAGTTATTTCTTGTGCGACTTGAAGGTTTACGAAGATTTGGTTATCTTCATATCCGTCGGTCATGACAATACCGACCACCGTGAAATTGTATGCTGATGTATTTATTGTTGAACCATATTGTTCACTATAGGTGATCTCGAAGGTATCACCAACAGTGAGGTTTAATTTCTCAGCAACAGCTGCTCCTATCATACAACTGCTAGTATCGTTTTGATCCTCAATCCAGTCACCCATGATATGCCACCAGGGGCTGATGATCTGAACTCCGGTGGTAAACGTTGCAGGGTCTTGTGGTGCGTAGGGTGATTGAATCTGAATTGTTCTGTTGAAGTAGGTTCCTGCAAGGACTATTCGTTGTTCTGCTTGTTCAGAACGAGCTGTAACGACTTGATAAAGGAAGGGGGCGAACCCCATGACATTGTTCCTCCAGTAGATTGTTTTTATTTTCCAAATATCGCTTTCGTTAATGTAGCGTTGTTCAGTGACAGATCCGAATTCTACACCAGGGAATCCGACTTCTATGGTGTCTGAGTGGGGGACAATAAGTAGGTTTGCACCATATTTTCTGAATTCTAAGCTTACTTTTTCACTGACGTCAAAGGAAACAGTGAGAAGTGCGGTTGCTACCGATGCTCCAATGAGAACCGATATAATTGCGATTGCGATTCTGGATTTACGTTTGAGAATTGATTTTCCAAGGATGCGTAGGAACATAGTGATTCACACCTGAACTTAACAATCGTTAAGTAGTTATATGGCTAGAGGATATATATAATCATTGTGGTGAATATGACCATTAAAATAGATTGTGAAGAAGCAGTTTGGTATTTACTCCCCCGCATCAGGAAGGAATTTGCTAAAAGTTTAATTAAAGATCATGGTCTGACGCAAAGAAAAGCTGCTGAAAAACTAGGTATTACAGAATCTGCTGTCTCCCAATATGTCTCAAAAAAACGAGGGGATTCCAAGGTGACAAACAAAATAATACGTCAAGAAATCAAAGAATCGACGAAACGAATTGTTATTGGAGACATCCAAGTAATGAAAGCAGAAACATGCAGAATCTGTCATTTACTCCGAGCATTGGATCTTGGGAAAAAGTAAAGCTCTACAGCATAAAGGCAAGAACATCCATAGTTGCTGTCGAAAATTTTCCTGAATCATCGTAGGCTTTCAATGTAATTGTTTTTTTCCCAAAACTTAACTTATGCCAGGTCCATTGATACGGTTCCTGGGTGACGGTCGTCATGAGTTTGTTATTGATATAAAATTCTACCTTTTCTATTTTTGAATCATCATGGACTGATGCAACAATAGTGGTTTTACCAACGACGACGGTCTTGCCGGTCATAGTCTTTCTGACAGGGTTGCCAAAACGATGCCAATATTTCACCGATGGATTTTGTATGCCGACCTCTGGTGGCAGATTCCCCCCTTGTATCACACGCGTGGCACTTACCGCATCGACACCATGGACCTCATAAGGATTCTTATCCGGAGGTTGGGAATATCCCGTCTGTTTTTCAGCGCTGAAAAGCACGGAAAATAGCATAATATTCTCTGGATCTACATCTGATGCACTTATTGTTTTGTTAAGAGAAAGATGATCATTTGCACGTATCTGGACATCTTCATTTACTAAAAAATCAAGGAAAGAGAAATGCATCGGGGTCCCTGCCTGCCATTTTGTGGAAATCAACTCGGTGATATACACTCGTAACCGTCCCTGATAGTCTGATGTCTGATGATTCTCCACTGCTATATTGATTGAAATGATATTGGTCTGGTTGTTCCATTGGGCGATGGTATTGATGAACACCTGAGGAGTGGTTCTCGCTGTAGCGTTTAAGATACTCTTTTCAAAATCAGCTTTTTCAATGGTGCTTCCAACAAGCGTCGCAGCGCCTCCATCGATATATGCGGTGGGATATCCCCAGATGTTATAGTCATTGATCCGTTCTAAGGCTTTCGGGTTATCCTGCGGAAGACTGACGTAGTAGAAGGGATAGTCCCCTGAGTTATACAATTCATTTAATATAATCGATATCTTAGGACATTCTGAGCAGACGATTTTAGTACCAAGTTCAATAAAGACAAATCGTGAGGAATTCTGTATATTATTATCATTGCCATTTGTATCATTGTCATTAGGAGGATTCATCGGCGTATCCATGACCGTGATCGTATAATAGGAACTCCCATCTGATGAAGGATCACCAATCGGTCCATTCCCTGCAGCATCATCAACAGTGACATAATAATACCAGCTCTCATTTGATCCAGCAGGGAGAGGAAGGGTTGCTGAACCAGTTAGAATTGACTTCGAACTCCAAGCAAGCGCTGTTGATGGTTTATAGTATAATTTCGCAGAGGTGACAGCCACATCATCCAAGAAGGTCGTCGTTATTGTTATCGTTGCTCCTGCATCACCTATCAGATCGCCGGTAATGGAAATAATGGTCGGAGCAAGCGTATCATTTAATTCACTATTGTCTTGATTGTTGTCTCCTGATTTAGAAGGTTGAGTTGTAAATCCATTCAACAAGAAGGCATATCCAGATGAAACAAGAACAAGGGATATCGCAACTAAGATTATGATTTTAACGGGAGTGTTCATAGTAATACTATAT
>DATMWV010000189.1:0-4704 GCA_035562195.1 Thermoplasmatota archaeon | reverse complement strand
GCCCTGATTGTGGGCGGCATGACGATCGTTTCCCTCAAGCAGAAGTACCAGAAGCTCTACCTGAGCGAGGCGATGGGCAGCTTCGCAATGTACGCGGTGCTGGTGGCCCTGTTCACCAACCCGGTGGCCCAGGTCGTGAAGAACCTGATCGGCTAAGACAAACGCAGCGTGTAAAGACTCAAGAAAGGAGGAGCACACCATGGCACAGACAAGGATCCAGACAAGACCACGGCAGATCGATTTCTCTCATGTCTTGGTAGTCGGCGCCTGGGGGTTTGCGATCGTGATTGCCTCGATGCTCTTCCTGTACGTGGGTCACCTGATCGACGAGATGCTCAACACGCCCCCGACCTTCATGCTGGGGATGTTCTTCCTGGCGCTGGTGCTCTGCATCGGCAGGCTCTACAAGGAAGCTTGGGACAGAATCGAGACAAGGAAGATGGCCAAAGCATAAGGAGCCACGAACCGCAGGGAACGAAAGAAGCGAGCAAGACAAAACAGGTCCTCCAATAAAAACCCCCATTCCGGAAAAGCGACGGGATGGGGGTTTTATTTCGAGTACATTAGTGAGATACAGAAATTTTTTTTATCCTATGCTGTAGACGCCTAAGCCCACATATCTCTTTCATCGAGTAATATTACATAGAATTGTCTTGACTTTCCCTAGATTGAGCACATGATGAACTTAACAATGTAATAGATATCAATCAAAATATTGATGCCCTCTCTTCCCATTTAGGGAAACAACGGAAAAAATTGAAACCCTGTCTCATTGTAATGGACAGGGTTTTTTGTTTTTAAGAATTCAAAAACAATTCTGCAAACAAAAGGAGCAAGGTTATGGCAATGCTCACAGACAAGAAGGAAGGGATTCCGGAAATAGGGATCAAGAAATCATCGAACATGGAATCCAGTATTGTCGACACCATGCGGCGATATTTCACGGTGAGTCCTGGAACAGAGAGGGATAATCTGGAAATCGCCATTATTGATGCCTCAAAACGATACTTTGTGGGATATGCCAACGGATGAGGGGACCATGTTTATGGAACCTGCTAGACGATAAAACCCGGTGCCCTTTTGCGTTTAAAGCGGACTTTCTGGATGATATGAAACAAGCAGGAAAAGGGTGTGCGTGATGATGACAGGGGAATATATAGCGTTTTCTGCGGCCCTCCTCGGGACGGTGTCGTTGGCCTGCTTGGTGATATTCTGTCGATTTGAGACTATGATTAAAAAACGTCTTTCAGCCATCCGCGCACTACGGCTAGCAGAAGGGACAGCCATCATCCCACCAGTTGCGAACATACGTCATCCCGTGACAGTCGCCCTATAAATGAAAGATGTTGGTCATGAAGACCGGGATCCTTACCGACGGTCATTACCCTTTTCTAGAAAGGGGAATATCCACCTATACTGATGGAGGGAGATCAACTCATGGAAATCAAATCACTGGCGGAGCTGGAAAAGAGAGCGATGGCGGAGATCTCGATCGGGATTTACGGGGAAGAGCTGACCCGGATCATGCTGCCGGAACTTAAGGAACACCTTTACGGCTCGATCGAAAGGGATGAAATTGCGTAAATCAAAACCAATCATTAAGCAATGCCATCAGTTGATCCATCCAGTTAAAGAAAGGAAGCACGGAATTGCTATTAATAGACACCTCATGTCCGTGTCAATGGATTAATAAATAAAGGAGTAGCACATGAACAAGGCAGAACTGATCAAGGAAGTCGAGAAGTTTACCAGTACGAAGAAGGAGGCTGCGGGTGCTGTTGACGCCGTTTTCGCGGCCATCACCAAGGCGCTGAAGAAGGGCGCTGACGTGACAATTGTTGGTTTCGGTACCTTCAAGGTGGCCAAGCGCGCCGCCTAACCGGGACGCAACCCCCAGACAGGGAAGGAAATCAAATTAAAAGGCAGGTTCAAGCATGGCCCAGATGAGGAATCCTTAATCGACATAGAGGAGCCGAAGCAAAATGGAATACTTCATAAAACCGTTAGGGACATGGAAATCGGTCAGTGCGGAATACTGGGTTTTGTTTATTGCATTCCTATTCGTTATGTTCATGTATTGCACGAAGTAGGAGGATAAGCAGCATCTGTGGAAACAGTATGGTGCAACATTGGGATTGTCACGAGATACATGAAACTTTTATAAAGGCTCAAGCGGTCAGGAAAAGGTACTTCAATCTGTTTATCATCATACCGATACCACTTTATTCGCATGTCAAAGACGGTGTCTTGTAGTTCAGATTCTTGAATATGTGACACTGTCTTTTTCAAACTCTTCTATTGTTTCGTCCGTCAGGGATGGGCGAATCGTGGGTATGATCCGGATCAGTGTATCCGTTGTAACCGGATAGTCCTGTCTGGTAACCAACTCCTGCTCGAAGGCAAACTGAGCAACCTGCTGGAAGAGGTATTCAATATCCGCAGGAGTGAATCCGGATGCCATTTCTGCAACTCGGTCGAGGTCTATTTCCCCGGTATTCAATTTGGAGAGGTAGTACTGCAGAATGGTCTTGGATCCTTCCTTGTCCAAACCGCCAACGGGAATAATGCAATCGAATCGTCCCGGGCGAAGCATTGCTTCGTCCAATTGTCTAATGTAGTTGGTGGCGCATACGAGCAGGATGCTGTTTCCCTGATTTTTCAGCAAGGGCACCTGTTTGAGAAACTCGTTGGTGATAGACTTGTCAATCCGGTCTGCATTGTCGCGACTGGCTGCGATCTCTTCAAACTCGTCGATGAAGAGGATCGTATCATCGAGACTTCGCGCTTTTTCCATTACCTTTCTCAGATTCAGACCGATCTTCTCCACCCCGTCCGCCATAAGCATGCTGGGTACAATCTCGATGTACCACCAGGAAAGGACACCGGCGATGGCTTTTGCAAAATGGGTCTTTCCGGTGCCGGGAGGGCCGAAGAAGAGGATTGATTTTGGAGGAATCACACCGTGCTTCCTGGAAAGGTCCACCTCGGTTAACGGCAAAATGATCCGGCGTTGGACCAGCTGCTTGGGCGGTTGGGAATCGGATATGGTATCCCATATCTCTCTGCCGATAGTCTGCGCTCCCATCTCATTCAAGATGTCCTTGTTTTTATAGGTCTTATATTCATCAGGTGCCTGCTCCATATTTTCTAGAAAATCTATGCAAGCGGTGCGGAATCCGACGTCTCGCCCGACTTTTTCTGACAGAAGCCATTTGTGATCCAGAATTTGTGACCAGAGGTTTGCAGCAATTTCCGGGTCAAATCTCGTCCCGCTAAATTCGAAGATTCGACTCGTGCAGTCTTCGGGCGATGGGATTTCGTGTTCGTTGTCATTCATAAGATACCTCGATGGAATTACTGATAGATCCATTGCCCATTGCTTCAGACATTTCATCACATTCAGCCGTTTATATGGGAATCGTCCAACTGAATTGCCATGGTTCGGGGAGGTGCGAACTGTCTATGATGAGGTTATCGAATCAGGGAAACAATGGTTGCTGACATTATGATCATACTCTAATTTCAGCACAACAGGCGTTGTTCCCGCCGTATGATCGCACTTGCTGTTTTTCAATAAGTCTCCCGCTCTACGACCCACAAGGTCTGAGAAAAGAGCCAATTAAGAGAAGAGCTTCCTAGTGGGAAGCCCCCTCAGTTTGACCCACGGTCTTTTAAATGACGTTTTGCCTACATTGCCACTGAGATGAGATTAAAGTGTCGATTTTTTATGCTTGTATCTGAGAAGAGGGCGTCCAGAATTTTCTTCTTTTTTTCTGCCGGCCTCATCTTCGTTCGATCTGCCGTTATAGAACCTCTCATAGAAGAAGGCAATTATAATAAAGCATATGAGAAGGACTAAAGACATCAATGTATTGTCCATTCAATAACCTCTTTCTGATGTGAGTATGCTGCATATAAAAAACGGCCACCAGAACTCCAAAGAGCATGGTGGCCATCCTTGCACTTCAAATTATCCGTTTTGTCATTGCGCCACTGTCTAGGCAGCGCATTCAGCAGACATAGCCTATGGCGGTTGCATCCAGATGTCAAGACAAATCAGTCCAAGCTGGAGGCAGGATCGTGATTGGCTGTACGTTTCATTTCTCGCGATTAGCGATTGTAAGCTTCTCACCTATTCGAAATCCGATATTCACGCTTTCAGGAAGCAATTTTCAGAATTGACCTTCCCGACCACTCCGAATAGCCCTGGATGCAACCTTTGGGGAGCCTCGAAACGCGCCCTTCCTTTCAGTAATCATCTACTCTCTGACGCCGTTTCTTCTGTCTAATCTGGGTTCGAGGGAATGACTCACCTACAGTTTTTAAATGGTAATAAAGAGAGAGGAGGTTTTGTTTTCTCAATAGAAAAGCAGGGTTAGAAAATAACTCTTCTGTACATAATTCGTCCACGGCGTACAAATATTGATGAACTACCTACAATAAATACACTATAATTGTCTAAAATCATTCAGTATTTAGAATTGCTTAATAAATGGGCAAAAAGCTAAAAACAAGCGAATCTCGCCTATTTCATATAATCCTTCACAGCTATACCAACAAACTTATCAACAGTTCGTGGTCGGCTTAAATTTTGCAGTTTTTCACTTCAAGGCATATCTGCATTATGACCAATCTATCACACGGGGTGAGCACCATGCCTTACGGTACCGTGAGGTGGTTCAATGCCAAGACGGGAGCTGGATT
>DATMWV010000188.1:0-2404 GCA_035562195.1 Thermoplasmatota archaeon | reverse complement strand
ACTGCAACGATGCCTTGAAGAAAATCCTTGAATTTTCTTGAAGGGGATATCTTAATAGCATTATTCAGTGCGGTGATCGCATCCAATCCCATGAGTTCGATTTCGGTAGTTATTTTTTTTGCTTCTTTTTGCACTTCTCCGTAGAGTTTGATCCCTGCCAGTGTCCCAAAGATTTCCGAGGGGGAAATCCCAGCCACCGACATCGTATTGATGAAATTTGCGACATACGGGAGGTGACGGTCGATGTTTTTTCCTCGTGATTTTGCTTTGGTTGCTGGTAACTGGAGATATAACATCCCTATGATTAAAGGAACAATCGAGGTAACGATCAGAAGGAGTAATGCTGTGATGTTGCCGGGGAGGAGTAGATAGAGGAATAACGTTGACGTAAACGAGGCGATAAAACCAAGGATGATATTCATGAGAACCATGGAATAATACTCTTGGTATACCATGTGGATGTCTGCTTTTTCAAGGATTCTGTTCTTATTGGTCTCACTGACGTTGAATCTACCAAAAATATTTGAAAAGAGTTGTCGACAAAACCGTGTGTATTTTGTTGATTTCATTCTTCGGTATCCCTCTGTATACGTTCTAAGACTCGTTCAGGGAATTTTTTATATTCTGCGATGATAGCACCGAATTTCTTGTATGATTTGATTTTTTTCTTCCGCATCCATTCAAGCAGGAGGATCCTGTTGTTGAGCTCATGCTGTAGTTGTTCGTCAGACCAATCGTTTTGTTGTTTGATGCGGTTAAGGATTTTACTTGACCCAGCAGCCTCGAAGCGGTCGTCGGTTTTAGAAAGCCAGGTGTATGGTGCCATAAAGATAAGTTGGTTTGTATCTGAGTCAAGTTTGATGATTTCAGTAACACTGGTCATCCTTCTGACCATTTTTCCTCCGATTTCAACAGCGTTTTGAAAAACAATGACATCAAGAGAAGTGAGAAGCGCCCGAGGGAGTTCAATCGGTGGGTTTTCCAGTCGTTGAATCAGTGTATGAATCGTGCTTGCGTGGACGGTCGCATACGCGGTATGTCCGGTTGCCATCGCCTGGAAAAGGCTGTATGCTTCTTTTCCTCGGACCTCTCCGACGATGATGACACGGGGTCGTTGTCGCAATGCTGCCCTGATGAGATCGAACATGTCGATGTCTTTACCGGTTTTGCTCTCATCGCTCGCCGCAAATCCTTTTCGGGTGGTTCCTGCGATCCAATTCTTATGGGGAATGTTGACTTCTCTGGTGTCTTCTATGGAAATGATCTTATGAGAGGAAGGGATGAACAGCATCAGTGCGTTAAGTGCTGTAGTCTTCCCACTTGCGGTTCCTCCACAGAACAGAATTGATGCACCGTCCTCGATCGCCATCCAGAAATATGCTGCCATTTCCGAAGACATGGATTTATATTCGATTAAATCAACAGGGGTGAGCGGGATTTCTTTGAATTTACGGATTGTAAAGGTAGAACCTTTTGTCACCGTACGGGCAAGGGTCGCCTGAAGACGAGACCCATCTGGTAATTTACCATCTACTATAGGTGAGAAGATGGATATTTGTTTTCCTGAGACCTGGCAGAGCCGGACCAGGAATGAGTTCAGCTCCGGTTCCGAATCATAGTAAATGTTTGTTTCGATCGCCTCGTATTTCCGGTGATGGATGAAGATAGGGGTGTTTGGTCCATCGGAGGAGATATCCTCAATACCATCGTCGTGCATCGGGATATCTATTCGTCCGTAGCCAAGGAAGTCTCTGAAGATATGATAATAGATGACGTCTTTTGAGCCTTCTTCGATGTAGATATGGTTATCGCTGATGACATGTTCCATGGTTTCTTCTAAGAATTTTGCTTTTTCTTCATAGCTCATGTCAAAAGTGTCGATATCTGCTAGCATTTTGAAGAGATGAGCGATTTCATTTTTTGTTTGTTTTTCGTCTTCGTTGAGTTGTGGTTCCATGACTTCGTAGATGAAATCATGGGTGGCATGGTCATAGATGATACGTTTTGAGCCTTGTTCTTTCCAGCCAAATCCTGTTTGTTCCTCGATGATTTCGATGTCTCTTTCAGGAGCTTCACGCAGGACATCTGTTGAAGTTGTATCGTTTTGTTGGGTTTCGAATGCAAGGTCTGATACAAGCTCCGTGGTTGTTTCTGATCCAGAGTCCAGATTCTCTTGTCGAGGTGACAGTGATATCTGTTTTTGTTGAATGATTTGTTGTTCTATTGTCTTTTCTGATGTATGGATATGGTATTCTTCGATCGGTGAATTATTATCTTTCTGTTTTTTGGTTGTTTTTGTTTGATGAGTCGGCTGTGGTCGTTTCTTTGTTTTCGTAAGAGGATGTTCGTCTTCGTCTGTGGTTGGAGCTTTTTTTTGTTTTGCTTTTTCTAACAAGCCCATGGG
>DATMWV010000187.1:0-4997 GCA_035562195.1 Thermoplasmatota archaeon | reverse complement strand
GGCTACAGGGTCTTTGTGATCGGCATGGGGAGCAGCATGCCCGACAACCTGAAAAATACCCTCAACTGGATGGCTTACTACGGTGGCACGGACAATCCCCTCGTCGCAAACGGCGGTGACGAGACGGCCTTCGATTCCTCGTCGGTGACGACCTGCGGGGGCGACGCCTCCAACGACCCCGGAGCGCTTTCCCTTTCCGGCTATGCCTTTATCGCGAACGACGCTGATGAGATGGAGCTTGCCTTCCGGCAGGCCATAAGCATGATTCGTGAGTCCACCTACTCTTTTGCTCAGGCCTCCGTCGCCTCCACGAGGATGGTCGACGAGAATTATATCTACGAGGCCTCATTCCAACCGCTCAATAATGAGCCATCCTGGCTGGGCCATGTTCAGAAATACCAGATCGCCAGTGATGGGTCGATTGGGAGCGTCGCCTGGGATGCCGGTTCAATCCTGCAATCGACAAGCGCCTCGTCAAGGACCATCTACACCACCAAGGCAGGCGCCCTGACCGCATTCAATACATCCAACATCACCCCTGCGGATTTGAGCGTCGCAGACACAACGAGGCGTGATGAAGTCGTGGGCTACGTTCGTGGAGAAAGCGCGTACAACAAGGATAATTGGAAGCTGGGCGATACCTTTCGATCCAACCCGGTCACAGTGGGAACCCCATCGCCCTTTTTCCGGGATTCTATCGATGCGACGCAGGCTTTTAATACATTCCGAGCGAACAATATCAGATCGACGGCCAACGGCAAGCGGATTATCGTGTGTGGAGCGAATGATGGTCAGGTTCATGCCTTCCGAACGGACACGGGAGTAGAAGTCTGGAGCTATATTCCGCCCAATCTTCTCAGCAAGTTAAAGGATATTGCACATAAATCACATCCGACAGGGTTGACCCATCAGTACTTCGTCGACGGTCCTATCACGATAGGCGATGTATGGTTGGGTTCGGGAGCAGGCACAACCAAAGTGGCTACCGAATGGAAGACCCTCGCCATTATTGCAGAAGGTAAGGGAGGAGCCAGGACGCTCTGGAGTTCATCGAGTTCTTGCGACTCGGGTTTCAGCAATGTTTATTCCACAACGTACAATCAATACTGCGGATATACAGCCCTAGACATTACAAACACGTACAGCCCTGCCTTCAAATGGCATATCGCTCCCTCGGCAACGCAGGGACCCTACATGGGGGAACCATGGAGCAAAATGAAGACAGGCCGCGTGATGATCGGCGGCAACGAAAAATGGGTCGGTTTCATCGGGGGCGGACACAGCCTGTCAACATGTTCGGGTGCCGGATGCGACACGCGAGGCAAGGGATTCTTTGTTGTTGACCTCAGCAACGGGAATGTCCTTTGGAGCTATACTTTCGCGGACAATGCGGACATGAACTATGCCCTGCCCGGGAATGCAGCCACTATTGATGCGGACAGGGACGGGTTCATCGATACGGCATACATCGGGGATCTTGGCGGGAATATTTGGAGATTCAAATTCTGCTCCTATACGGATGGCGCCTCCTGTGCGACAAGCGACTGGAGCGGTTCTCGATTTTTCCAGGCAACAAGTGGAATCGGGCCTGTTTACAGTGCTCCATCCGTGTCCAAGGACGCGAACGGCTACTTATGGCTTCACTGGGGGACAGGCGAAAAGACTGAGCCCATCGTTATTCATGGCAGAGTTGAGAAGTTCTTGGGCGTGAAAGACGACCGAACCAGATCTGTTTCGGTCAGCCAACTCGAGGATATCACCAATGGAACCTATACGGATAACCCTTCGAAATACGGGTGGTACATGCAACTCACTGGCTCCGGGGAAAAGAGTCTGACCGAAGCCACCGTATTTGCACAGTATGTTTATTTCACCACATACACTCCTGCTGCTGTTGGCGGTGATGCGTGCAACCAATCGGGTACCGCAAAGCTTTATGCCATGCAATACATTACAGGTAGCGGAGCGTTGGGCGGGAGTGCGAGGAGTGAAACAATCGGAGCCGGAATCCCCACGGCACCCATCATTTCGACGAATCCCTATGGCGGACAAAATATGTACAACACGATCAGTGATAATGCAGCACCTAATAAATTAAGGGATCCGGTTGCAGGCATGGAAAATCGTACAAATCTATACTTATGGCGGGATAGAAGACTGCAGTGATGATCGCGATCATGAGCGTATGATCGGACTGATCCGTACATGAGAATACGGATGAGCGATAGACCATGGGCGGGAGGCACAGTGGTTTCCGCCCATGGTCATGAATACTGGGCTAGCCACGTGTACCGGCTTAAATAGTGTTTGCATGACATCCTTTTCTAAATATGCTCACCCCCCATGGGTCACTGCGTAATACGCACCAATTCGCCATGCCTAAACTTTTAATTCTGTTACCCCAAGACGAGGTAAGCCGCCACACGAAAAAGCTTCCTTCTGTCCCGTCTCAATTCAACCCCAGTCTCTCTCTGACCCCTCTTCTCCGTCACCATGTCCAGTTCGATGCCGCTCAAGCAATCGAAGAATAATGTCGATTGCTCGTATCAAGCAACTGCAATCGAGTCGCGGCATCGAAACCGTTAGAGGTTGGGCCATGCCGGGTAATAGGCGAATGGGACGATGAAAGGAAAAGAATTATGCGGCATTGCCGCTGAAGAGCCGCTGATGATCCTGGGCCAGCCTGCTGATGCTACTCGTTGGCCCGTTCGTCTGCTCTACTTATAGACGTAACAACTGTTTTTGCAGGCACGGTGCGGCAGAAGAGTGCGACAGCGGATGCGGCTGGGACGGTTACGTTTAATGAGGCATGAATATTGCTTATAAAAAAATTATAGATGATATCATTCCCACCCTTACAGAGAGATTCAGAATGAAAATAGCACTAACAATTTTATTTATTTTGGTCATCATTCCAATTATTTACGTACTGATGAATCAACAAAAAAAGCCCATACGTGGTGGAAAAAAGAAGTCTTATTCTAGTAAAAGATCTCTGCCGGATCAGAACAAGCCCGCCCCATCATCTTTGCATAAGAAATCATACGTTTTGACTGAGCCGCTTCGCGAGTCAGTTAATAATGGTTTTAAATCGATTTTGTCCGGCGGGAAATTCGAATTTCTGAATGAGTCACTGCCTCTCAAATATTCGGATATTCCTCCAGATCTTCATAAAAAGGTAAAAAACTGTATCGGTGACATGAGAGACTTCTCGTCAGTTTATAAAATATCAAATCTTCTCGACGAGCCTCAAGTGGATTTGTCCAAAATTGCGAAAGTGATATCGACCGATCCAATCTTGTCGAATAAATTACTTCGTACTGCCAATTCGGCTTTTTTTGGTGCAGGAAAAACTGTAGACTCCATAAATCATGCCTTGGCGCTATTGGGCTTCGTGAACATTAAATCCATATTATTCCTCAATGCTCTCTCCAAGAAGTTCCCCATAGCGGCATCTGACAATCCTTTCACAAAGGAACTGTGGAAACACATGATCAAGACCGCCTATTGTGCTGCATATCTTTCCGACGCCTTTGAGGGACTTCATAAAGGAAAACTTTATACGCTCGGTCTTCTGCACGATATTGGTAAATTCGTTCTTCCGGAGCTAGCACAGGGAACTGTTTTTGATCCAGGAGCGATCAGCCCTTATGGTGGGAAGGAGAGCATCCTTCAGGAAGATGCACTGTTAGGGATCAACCATGCAGTTATCGGTAGGATAGCCTTAGAAGATAGCGGCATATCGGAGCAGCTTACGAAAGTTATAGAATTTCATCATTTCCCATTGTTTACACATAAATCTTTCCATTTAACCAAAGAAGAAGATCAAAAGTACTTGACGGCTCTCTACTTGGCCAACCAGATTGCCAAATTGTTTGTCGGGGAGGACGAAAAACAAATATTCGCGGCGCAACCTTTACCCCCGTCCTATCAGGGCTTAATTAACCTGTCCACGCTGAATATGATTATGAATGACGAGCGAGTTCTAAACGATATCTTGAGGAGCGGATCCCTTATCGAATAACAGTTCTCTTTTTTTGGCGAGGAATCGCAGGGTGCTGCACTCATCTTGCTCCCTAATACCTCACTTTAGAAAAACGATTGTTCGAAGAACTATCTATTGCTTGGCGATATCAATGGTGAAGCCCAGCAATGAAATTTCATTCATGAGCGACTTTCTATCAATTGGCTTTATAAGATAAGCGTTGCATTCGCATTTGAATGACTCAACAATATTCGCTGAATCTCCAAGCGATGTCGTCATAATCACTTTTGACCTTCTATTCTTTCGAATACCCTTATTCACTTCTATCTCACGTATCCTTTTAAGAACGTCCTTTCCATGCACTTCGGGAACCATGATATCCAGGATCAGCAGATGAAAAATATTATCGGAGAACACGGCCTTTTCAAATTCCTCAATGGCTTGATAACCGTCTTTTGCCAGTGTGCAGGGTCCTACCGATTCGAGATATTTCTGCATCAGTTTTGCACTGACAGGATCGTCTTCCATTATGAGTATACGTGGTCTGCTACCTTTAAGAATTTTATATCTTACGGCTTCCTTAATTTTATTGACCAGAGTTTCTTTCAAGTATGGCATTTTAAGGAAATCGAAAGCACCTTGATGCATACATTCCATTGTCAGCTCTGAGTCATTTTCTGCTGAGACCACTATGCATTCCGTATCCGGAAAGCAATGTCTTACCACGGAAAGTTGCATGACGCCCTCTGTGCAGTCCTCTGAGATACAGATGACTGCGACATCAAATGTTTCTCCGGATTCGCATAAATCAATCAGCTCATCCCGTCTCGCAACGGTGCGAATGATAGAGAGTCCAGACACAACAAGCCCCCTTCTATATGTATCCATCATGTGCTGATCAGTGCTTACGAGAAGAATCGATAAATTCATAATGCTCCATCCATATGTGTGTGTAAGGTGGTTCATCTTTTCACAAAAAGGGCAGTAGTGCCCGATCAAGATTGTACGGCTA
>DATMWV010000186.1:0-4002 GCA_035562195.1 Thermoplasmatota archaeon | reverse complement strand
ACCTTGTGTTTATATATTATTACTAAGAGAAATAAACATGGTAGGAAAATAAGAGATGGAAAGGGATTGAAGATGGTACGTGGAAAAGGAATAGTAACAGTTGTAATGAGTATGCTTATTGTTTGTGTCGTTGGAAATCTTTTTCTCATTGAAAATTGCCCTGCGGCAGGCAATACTCTCTATGTTGGTGGTGGTGGACCTGGAAACTACACTAAAATTCAGGATGCGATTAATATCGCAGCCAATGGTGATATCATTTTCGTTTTCAGCGGGACCTACTACGAGCGTGTCACTATCATCAAAGATGTTACCATAATTGGTGAAAACAAAGATACGACCTTTGTCGATGGTGGAGGCACTGGTCATGTCATTAATGCTCATGGCATTCTTGATGGTGAAATTCATGTCTCTCTGAAGAACCTTACCATCCGAAACGCTGGAGGCAGCGGTTTCGACTGCATAACATTTTCATATGTAACGACCGGTGAGATTTCAAATAATAAAATCCTCAATAGTCAAGAAGGGGAAGGAATTTCTATTGATCATTGTCAGGATGTTATCATTCAGGCTAATACCATTACGAATAATAAAATCGCAGGTGTGAGTCTGACAGCATCAGAGCAAAATACGATTGAGAATAACTTTATCCAAAACAATCAAAAGGGGATCCACCTCGCATCTTTTTCAATGAATAATCAAATAATAAGTAACACGATCCGCGATAACACCGTCTATGGAGTCTATACAATCCAATCCACAAGTAATACCTTCTCAAAAAATGATTTCACAGAGAACAGTCAAAATGCACAGGATCAGTCGACGAATTTTTGGAGTCTCAATGGACAGGGAAACTATTGGGATGATTATAACAACTATGATAACAACAGCGATGGAATCGGTGATATACCCTATGCTATCCCTGGTGGAAGCAATGTTGATGGCTATCCTCTGGGATACTTCAGACAACCAGAGCCACCCGGTGGGGGAAATCAACAACCGATTGCCACATTTATGTCGATTGTGCCAAATCCAGCGGTCCAAAATGAATCTGTATCATTTTCAGGAGAAGGAACAGACATAGATGGGTACATTGTAGGATATCAATGGAGATCAAGTATTGATGAACTATTAAGCAATGAACAAAACTTCAGTAGATCAGACCTCTCCCTTGGAGTTCATACGATTTATTTTAAAGTGATGGATAACGAAGGAGCCTGGTCATCTGAAAAAACGTCCAGCATTACCGTTAACTCTGCAATCAACCAAGCACCGGTAGCGTATATCGATGAAATCACCCCAAACCCAGCACAACAAGGAGAACCTGTTATTTTCCGTGGTCATGGATCAGATGAAGATGGTGTGATTACCACCTATAAATGGCTGTCGAGCAGAGATGGTGTCATTGGTTCGACATCTTCATTTATCAAGGCAAACTTATCCCGTGGAACACATACGATTTATTTCCAGGTAAAAGATAACACGGTATGGTCGACCCAGGTCGAAGCAACAGTAATAATACAACGGAACGTATCATCTGGGACTGCTGAGAATCAAGCTCCGTATGCGTCTCCGGGGGGTCCGTACACAGGAAAGGTTAACGAAGCGATTCTTTTCAATGGGTCTCAGAGTTTTGATGAAGAAGGACTAATTCTTGGATATTGGAATTTTGGTGATAGTACCACGGCAAATGGTCTGACAACAACTCATATCTATACCGCACCAGGAACATATACCGTGATACTAACGGTCACAGATGAAGATGGAGTGAGTGTCACTGCTACTACATCAGCAGTCATCACCCAATCTGGCTCACAGGGGAATGCAATAGAAGGGTTCTCCATCCTGGATTTTGAAATTCCATTTCCTGTATTGATGGTCATTGCCGTTCTTCTCATAGTAGGGATATTCATTGGTTTTATCATGAAAATAAGGCAAAGGTAGCGTCTCGGATATTTTTCTCAGCGGTAATAAATGGAAAAAACCGACAAAAAAATATAAGTGATAGAGATATGATATGGTCGTGGTCGGAGAGATGAAGCAAAGAAGATTTGGGATGCAAAATCAGGCTGTTGCCGGGGTCATCGAAGCGTTACTCATGGTTGCGCTTGTCTCGATAGTTCTTTCAGTGGTTCAATTAGTGTATATCCCCCAAGTGATGGAGCAACGAGAATCAGAGCATATGGACTTGGTGTCCAATCAAGTTTCTTCGCTGAAATCGATGATAGATCTTCAAGGGATGACAAAATCGTCAGCACCGATATCATCGATGATAACATTAGGAAGTAAAGAATTACCTTATTTCATTAGTGTCAAAGCGTTTGGGGAAGTTAGTGTTAAAGAGGATCCGAACTATAAAATCTCCTTGCTCCCACCCCCAGCGGGTCTTCCCTTGGGAGTAATCCCATTGACATCTATTCAATATGCAGCTGATAATTCTTATTTTGTTGATCAAACATACATTCTAGAGGGCGGAGGATTAATTGTCCAACAACCAGATGGAAATCCTGTGATGAGAGCAGATCCTTCGATTTCTTCGACAAATAATACAAATTCTATCTCAATAAATTTTGACCTTACCCATGTGTTAACAACACCGGGGAAAAATTTAACCAGCGGCGATGGGAACTGTTTCATTCGAACGAACTATTCGAGTAATAAAACGTATTATAATACTATCCAACCTGGGGGACATATCCGGATTTACACGCGTTATTTGAATGCTTGGAATCAATCTATTTTCAGTCTCCTTGGAAGTTATGAGGTGAATGGGTATATTCACATCGATATACCTCCTACAAAGGATTACCTCGAGATTACACCGGGATCAAAATACATAACAATAAAGTTGAATGTCATTGACATCTATGTTCAGATAGGTCAAGGTTGGATTCTTTAGAAACCAGAGAGTTTTAGGAGTTTCTCCAAGAAAATGAAACAAAAGCGGTTTTGCCATGGCTGATACCAAACTTGAAAAGAAAATCGTAGAAGCACCGATACTAAAAACCTGTATTCCTGGGTTTGACGAATTATTTTCAGAAGGTGGAATTCCAAAGCGTAATTCTGTGTTAGTGGCTGGTGGGACCGGGACTGGGAAAAGCACATTGTGCAGACAGATCTGCTATAATCTCGTAACAAAGGAAAAACACTGCATGTATGTGAGTTTTGAGGAAAGTACCGAGAAGATTGAACGAAGTATGGTTGCGTTTGGATGGGATGCGAAAAAATATATAGAATCAGGTCATCTGCTCATTCAGAAGATAAATCCTCTTGATATTCTCCGAATGAAGTTTGGGTCGGTGAGCGGATCTGGGTCGGCAACTGAGCTATCATATAAGATTAAGCCATTGATCATTCCGAAGGATTTTAACCCAGAGGTTATCGTAGTTGATTCGTTAACCGCTATCATCTCGGCTTCTATCAGCAAAGAAAAAAATTACAGGGTGTACTTGCAGCAACTGTTCAATTTTTTTGAGGAAACCGGTGCGACGTCGTTTCTTATTACTGAGACTGAACCTATGCCTACGCGGTTTAGTGATACCGGGATTGAGGAGTTTTTGGCAGACGGGATTTTGGTGTTGTATAATATCCAACGGGGGGACCGAAGGGAGAGTGCTATCGAGGTCTTGAAGATGCGGTATTCGAATCATCAGAAGAGAGTATTTTCAATTGAAATATCCGATGGGGGGATAAAAGTGTATCCTGGAAGACAGGTGATGCTTCCGGTTTATAAATAGGTGAATGGTTCTTTACGATCTCCGATTTTGTTCAGGGCGTAGGTTGCGAAGATAAGTTCGATGGTTTTGACTTGTTGTCTTGTCAGTCCGGTTCGTCGTAGGATGATGTTGTCGCATTCGTCGTAGATGGAGATGGTGCCTGATTCTTTGTTTGATATGGCTTTGAGTATTCTGTTGTTTTGCACCCAGATCCAGATTTTTATGTCCTTGGTGGTCATGTCATTCATTCTCATTCAACGATGTAATATATTTTAACTTATAAATATAT
>DATMWV010000185.1:0-11354 GCA_035562195.1 Thermoplasmatota archaeon | reverse complement strand
TGGTTTTTGCTACAGTTGCATTCACGTTCCTGTTTTCTGTAATAAAGAGCTTGGCGAGTGTTTCATTGCGACCATACATGACTGCTCGTTCTTGGAGCCATTCGACGAGTGCATTGATGATTTTCGAGTCGTTGATGAATCGTGTCCCCTCAAGTGTTGTTTCGATAGGTTGACAAGATCCGATAATGGTGTGATCCGCCATGGCTGCGAGTGGTGTGGAAAGCAGGATGAATGTTCCAGCGGACCACGCGGTCGCCCCACTTGGCGATACATAGCCGATGATGGGAATGTCGCTTTCTTTGATGAGAGCGGCGATCTCAAAGGTTTGATCAAGCCCACCACCGGGCGTATTCAGAAGAAGGATTACTGCTTGGGCGTTATCCGCCTCAGCTTGTTTCAAGCTATCCGTCATCACCTCAACAGTGGACTGATCAATCGTATCCGTTATGTCTACAAGCAGAACCTTTGATGTCTGTGCAGTCGTGCTAACTGAGAACAAAAGAAGAAGAAAAAAGAAAAAAAGCAGAGGAATGTTGCTATGTCTCATTGTTCGGTTTTTTTCGTAACTGCTTTTGCTATCCCTGCCATGGTCCCTATTTCACCACCAGGGACGATGATAAGGTTTTTCTCACGTGCTATCTCTGTAAGGGTCTGCAGTTCTCGCAAACGGAGCGCAATCGGTGTTTTTTCATAGAGTTTTGCTGCTTCTGTCATTTTCGCTGAGGCAAGGAGTTCTCCTTCTGCCATAATGATTCTTGATCGTTTCTCTCGCTCGGCTTCTGCTTGTTTTGCGATTGCCCGGAGCATTTCTTCTGGCAGTGAGACATCTCGTAATGTGACAGCGGATACTTTTATCCCCCAGGGGTCAGTTCCGTTGTCTAAGATAGATTGAAGACTTTTGTTCAGTTCTTCTCGTTGTGATAAGAGTTCATCAAGGTTCTTTTGACCAAGGATATCTCTTAGCGTCGTCTGTGCAAGTAAACTGGTCGCCGTGTCATAGCGTTGCACTTCAACAATTGCTTTTTGCGGGTCAATTATTCTAAAATACACCACTGCATCGACATCGACAGTCACATTATCACGGGTGATGATTCGTTGTTTTGGAACATCGATGACCCGTGTTCTTAAATCCATTCGTATGGGTTTGTCAATGACAGGGATAATAAATACGAGACCAGGACCTTTAATCCCTAATAATCTTCCTAGTCTGAAGATGACGATTCGTTGGTACTCTGGCATAATCTTTATTGCTGATGCAAGAATTGCTATCAGAAAAATCACAATAATAAACAACGCAATAACCATAGTGTTTACATCAACCATAATAGACGACCTCCAGTGCTGAAAAACTCGATTCTGTTCTTAAGTGTTTCTGTAGGGCTTTTTTTTGAAACGATATTTTTAAAAAGGTCGCTTCCTTATGATGTGTCGATGGCGGGGAGCTGAATCATGTCTGAAATAATCTCAATAAAGGCACGTGAAGTTCTTGATTCTAGGGGGAACCCAACGGTAGAAGTTGATGTGACTACCAATCATGGTGTGTTTCGGGCGATGACTCCGAGCGGGGCGAGTGCAGGGCAACATGAGGCTATTGAACTACGAGATGGTGATAAAGCAAGGTATCTTGGGAAAGGAACGCTGAAGGCTGTCGAGAATGTCAATAAGAAGATAGCCCCAAAATTGATCGGGTTGGATTGTCGTCATCAGGAAACTATTGACAACCTCATGTTGAAGATCGATGGGAGTGAGAACAAAGGGAAACTTGGTGCGAACGCAGTGCTCCCTGTTTCTATGGCAATTACGAAAGCAGGTGCTGCTGCAGCTCAAATCCCTCTTTATATGTACATTGGTGAATTATTCGGTGAGATTCCTCATCGTTTACCTGTCCCAATGTGCAATGTCATCAACGGCGGGAAACATGCTGGGCAGGAGAACTCCATCCAGGAGCATATGCTCATGCCGACGGGTGCGAAGAATTTCACCGAGGGGATTCGCATGATTTCAGAAAGCTACCATCATCTTGCAAAGCTTTTAAAAGGGAAGTTTGGCGCAAGTGGTGTTCTGATTGGGGATGAAGGTGGTTTTGCTCCGTCTCAGATTGTTGATATCAATGAACGACTTGATTTGATGCTTAAAGCAGTTGAAAACGCAGGGTATGCTGGTAAAATGCGGATCGCTCTTGATCCTGCGTCAAGTGAGTTCTTCTACGATGGGATCTATAAGATTGGGGAGAAATCATATGCTGGTGGTGAGATGGTTGATTTTTATGTGGATTTATGCAACCGATATCCTATCGTCAGTATTGAGGATGGTCTTGCGGAGGATGATTGGGATTCCTGGGTGGAGATGACAAAGAAACTCGGAGGGAGGATTCAGATTGTTGGTGATGATCTGTTTGTGACCAATACAACACGCATCAAGAAGGGAATTGAGTTGCGGGCTGCGAATTCTGTGCTTATTAAACTGAATCAGATTGGTTCTGTGACTGAGACGTTGAATGCGATTAAGATGGCGCAGGATGAGGGGTGGACTGCGGTGGTCAGTCATCGGAGTGGGGAAACCGAGGATACTTTTATTTCTGATCTTGTGGTTGGGACGAGTGCTGGGCAGATTAAAACTGGTGCACCAGCAAGGAGCGATCGGAACGCGAAATACAACCAGCTGATACGAATTGAAGAGGAACTTGGGGGAAAAGCAGAATACCCTGGGGTTGATTTTCGGGAGCTCCTGTAGGAACGTAAACATTTTTATCTTCGTGCCGATACACCTCATGGAGGTATTGGTATGAAAATATTGATTACTGATAAAACAGAAAATGCTGTTATCCAACAGTTAAAGGATGCTGGCCATGAGGTTACTTTTAATGAAATGGATCCTGCGACATTGCTAAAGGAAATCCATCATTACGATGGGCTGATGGTGCGCAGCAGGACAAAAGCGACTGCGGATGTTATCAATGCTGGTGCGAAAGGGAGCCTGAAGGTGATCGGACGGGCTGGTATTGGTGTCGATAACATCGACCTTGTGACTGCATCGAAGAATAACATCAAGGTTGTGAACGCACCGACCGGCACAACAGAAAGTGTTGCTGAGCTTGCGTTTGGCCTGATGCTTGCTGCATCCCGTTCCATTCCGCAAGCGGATCATTCGATGAAACAGGGGTTATGGGAGAAGAAAGCGTTCAAAGGTGTCGAGCTGTGCGGAAAGACCCTGGGGATTATTGGAATCGGGCGGATCGGGACAGAGCTGGGGAAACGAGCATTGGCATTTAACATGAAGGTCCTTGCCTATGATAAGTACATTACGAAATCACCAGCTGCGAAGATGACGATAGTCTCATTAGATCAACTACTCAAAGAATCAGATTATATCTCTCTGCATATCCCGTTTGTAAAAACAGAGGGAGCCACGGTGAAGGAAGCTGATTTTGAAAAGATGAAAAACGGTGTGATTCTTATCAACTGCGCCCGTGGAGGTACGGTCGATGAACAAGCGCTACTGAAGCATTTGAACGGTGGGAAGGTCCTGGCTGCTGGTCTTGATGTATATGCAGCAGAGCCACCGACCTTCAAAGAGCTGGTGAACCATCCGAAGGTTGTCTGTACGCCTCATATCGGTGCGTCTACAAAAGAAGGTCAGTTGCGCGCAGGGAAGATCTGTGCGGAGCAGATGATGCTTGTTCTCTCTGGGAAAACCCCTGAGTTTTGGGTCAATAAAAAAATGATGGAAGGGATATGAATACGCAAAAACAACCGAACCATGCCATGAAGAACCTTGATGGCATCATAGAAAAGATAGAGAACCATATCGGGGAGAAAGAACAGGTCCGTGAGGATGCGCTAAAAGCATCTCGGGATATTATTATCTGTTGTCGGAAAGGGATTCAGCAACTGCATCGGAATCAGATTGGAGAAGCGGAGACGTTTATGAAACAGGCCTCTGCCAAACTAGTGCAACTCTATGATATCACGAAGAATCATGCGGATATTTTCCATACCGGGTTTGTTGAGAATGCATCTCAAGAGTTCGTGGAGATACAATGTCTGTATAATATCATGAGAGGTGAGGATCTGCCTGATCCTGATGCCATCCAAACGACGTATAGTTCCTATCTTCTTGGTCTTTGTGATGTTGTTGGGGAGCTGCGTCGTGGTGCGTTGGATTTCATGCTTGAGGGGAATACCACAAAAGCAAACGAGTACCTCGGGTATATGGACCGGATTTATGACGCGATCATGAGTTTTGATTATCCTTCTGCCCTGGTTCCTATAAAGAAGAGACAGGACATGGTTCGTAGTCTTATTGAAAAAACCCGTGGGGAGCTTGTGGTTTCGAGCTGTGAACAGCGCATCCATGATAAAACACATGAGTTCCATGGTCTCCTTGATCAGGCCACTGAGGTGAAGAACAACAGGAAGAAAAAGACTGATGATGCTGATGAGGAGGATATCGATATCGATAAGGTCTGGTAGGGTTCTGTCGATATTTTGGTTTTTTACGAAATGTTTATAAAAAGCCTTTATATACTTCAAGGAGGGAAATTCTCTTATGACTGAGGTCCAGGTGGAAAACATGATTGTATCTTTTTCTGTGGCATCCTCCCTGGATTTACCCAAGCTTGCAGAGATTCTTCCTGACGCGCAGTATCATCCTGCTGATGCCCCGGCAATCATCCTGCAGTTTCCTCATCCTCATTCCATGGCCGCGCTTTCTTCGTCAGGGTCTGTGATGATGACCGGGCCAAGGGACATGAATGAGGTCCATGATGTTGTCAAGATGATCCTGGATCGTCTGAATGTCGTCGGTGTTGATCTTATCGAATCACCTGACATTTCGGTGCAGAATGTGACCGTCTCGGCCGATCTTCATCAAGAATTGAAGTTGCGCAGTCTTGCGAAATTTCTGCAAATCCCTGAGTATACCCCTCGAGTGTTCCCTGGGTTGGTTTATAAAGCAGGAGACCCAAACACAGTTATACTCTTGTTTGATTCGGGGAAGATGGTCTGCAACGGGGAAAGCGTTGAAGACGCGACCGCTGCTTTAGAGAAAATGTTAGAAAAATTGGTGTCATTTGGTATAAAATTGGAGGAAAAAGTATGCCTGAAGTAATCGTAGAAAATATTGTTGCATCAACGTCATTTTCCGATAAATTGGATTTGGACGTTATTGCGCAATCATTGGAAGAAGCAGAATATGAACCTGAGCAGTTTCCTGGGCTTGTGTATCGTTTAAGCAGCCCGAAAACCGCAACTTTGTTGTTTCGAAGTGGGAAGGCGAATTGTACTGGTGCGAAAAACATTGAGGATGTCAGGACCACGATTAATATCATCGCGGAGAAGCTGAAGAAACTTGGTGTCGAGGTCTATAAGGACCCTGAGATCGTCATTCAGAACATTGTTGCGATTTCTGACCTTGGTGGTGAGTTGAACCTCAATGAGGTCGCGATGGCACTCGGCTTGGAAAATGTCGAATATGAGCCAGAGCAGTTCCCTGGGCTCGTGTATCGGATCAAGGAGCCGCGTGTTGCGATGCTGTTGTTCGGCTCTGGGAAGATCGTTTGTACTGGGGCACGGAAAATCACGGATGTCTCTCTTGCGGTAGAGAAACTGTCTCAAGAGCTTTCCTCTCTTGGTTTGATTCATCATTAATCGTTTTCTAGTTGATGAAAAAGGAGCTGATGTTCATATCAGCACTTATCTTTTTTTTATTTTTTTTTGTTCCCGTGTTATCTTGGCGGATTATGGGACGCAAGAAATGAAAAACACTCGGCGTCATCGTTGTTCTGTTTTGGAAAAAGGAACGAAGGTATCAAGGGGTAAATTTTATGTACTGGTTGCTTATTCAGGGAATGGTGAGGGGGTCTAAAGAATTGAATTGAAAATCTTTTTTTTCATTCTTTTCCTCCCAGACTTTTTAGACCCCTTCTCTTCATTTTCTGTTGCACAAACCCTTTAAAAAAATAATGTTTATATTTCAGCAAAGGAAATTTTTTGTATAAAAAAAAGAAGTGGAAGGGCATCGCCCTTACTGTTTTTATGGTGTTTTGAAGAATTCTTTCAGATCATCGACTTTTGGGTTCATCATGCCGCTGATTCGTATTGAGAAGACGTCTTCTACCATCATGATGTCGCCGATATAGGCAGCGTATCTCTTTTTGATAAGCTCGGTGAATCGTTTTGCGACACTGATATCTTTTGCAGTGAAGCAGAGCATGATGTCGTATTCGCCTTGGAGGATGCAGGCGGTTTGAACGAAAACGCCGATGTTTTTTCCTGCGTATTTCTTGAATGAGTCTAGTACGTTATCGATGATGTCGCCTGCTGGTTGGTTTGATCGTTTCAGTAACATGATGTAGTGACGGACGCCTTGTTTTTCTTTGTCCGGTATTGCGGTATAGCCCCAGATCGTCTTGTTGTTTTCCAGTCTTTTGATGATGCGCCATACTTTTTGTCTCGAGAAACCACAGGTTTTGGCAATTTTATCGATGCTCTCATTTGAATTTCGTTGCAATTGTTCGATCACTCGCTTCTCATCTTGGTCTATCTGTTTTTTGCTACTTTTAGCCATAATCAATTTCCCCCATGATGTATTGATTTTATAACAGTGAGTTTTTCAACTCTTTTATTCCCTATCAATACTTCTGAGAATTGAAAATCAAATCTTCTATAGTGTTATAAATGTTTCGCATAACCCCCCGAAGTGCCTAGTATAAAGAGCTTTTCAGAAACATTTATAAATTCAAACATGATTTAATATTGGGGGTTGCAGAGTTAATATATGAAATCCTTTTTTTTACTCTTCAACTTCCCCTTTCCTCCCTTTAATGATGAGAATCTCTTGTAATCGTGTTTCATAGGAAACACCCGATGGTTTTTAAGACTATGCCGTATTAGGACTGATACCATATGACGACGTGCTGTCTTGAAACAAAATGTATACAATGTTGTGTAAAAACGAACATGGTACTTACATCACATGACATCGAAACTATAGGAAAATTAGGTTATGAAATAAAATTCTTCGTTTCAGAACGAAACAGATGGTTACAACTGAAAAATAAGAACGGGCGTTGTGTGTTTCATAACGGGACATTATGTACCATATACGACCACAGACCGGAAGGCTGCGTTCTGTATCCTATTGTCTACGATAAGGATCATCGCAGTGCGATCCTTGACAGCGACTGCCCGCAGAGACACTGTTTTCTCCTCTCAAATACGAAATCGGAACAACTGTATACCCTCATCTCAATATTAGAAAAAGAACGAGTCGGAAGAAAAAAAGAAAAGAAAATGCAGGTCTAACCGTCAGTGAATGTGATGACTGCCGCCTCCGTCTCCTAAAGATTGACCCGTCATGTCGTCGCTTCATAGGAACAAATCTCCATAGCAAATTATTTAAATAACATAACAAATATTTTAACCATCAAGGGAAAATATGAACCATCACCTCAAAAATAAATCATTCCATATCCTCGCCATTCTTCTGATGATTCTTCCATCATGGTCGACCGTAACCCCTGGTACTATGATTTTTGATAATACTTCTTCGCAGCACACCAGTCAAACATCGAGTATCTATGATCTGCTCATCATCGCACCAAAGATATTCCAGTACGATCTTCTCCCTCTTGTCAACCATAAAAATAGACTAGGCATACGAACGGTCCTTGTTGACACTGATGAGGTCTATGACCAGATGTTCTGGCAAGGCAGAGACGAAGCAGAGAAAGTCAAATACTTCATCAAAGCAGCAGTCGAAAAATGGGGTGTCCATTATGTGTTGCTTGTCGGTGGACGCAGCAACCAAGGACATAACGAAAAATACTGGGTCCCTGTTCGATATAGTTCTCTCAACCGTCCCTATGAAGAATATCCTGAGCCACAGTTCCTCTCTGATCTGTATTTTGCAGACATCTATGATAAGAACGGTTCGTTCTCAAGCTGGGACGACAATCAGAACGGCGTGTTCGGGGAATGGCCGATTGGTGCACCTGCAGTGGACCATCCTGATCTCATCCCAGACGTGAGCCTTGGACGGTTGCCTTGTCTGAATGCGCAACAGTTGCGTATTGTGATTCGAAAGATCATCCGCTATGAGACGTTCGGCTGTGCTGACTCTTGGTTCAAAACCATGGTCGTCGTCGCAGGAGACACCTATCCCGGACGAACCCCGTACTACGATGGGGAGGTCTACACCCAACAAGGACTTGACCTGATGGCTGATTTCCGCCCCGTGAAAATATGGGCGTCTGATGGGAGCCTGAAGAATTGGGTCGATGTCGTTTCTGCAGTCAACAAAGGCTGTGGTTTCCTCTGGATGTCTGGGCATGGCAACCCGAAATCATGGGCGACACATCCACCTGATGACAACGACACCTGGATCAATGGGCTTCGTATGCGCAGCCTGCCGTTTTTCCATAACCGTCAGAAACTTCCAGTCTGCATCACGGGCAGTGGCTGTTTCAACAACATGTTCAATGTCAGTGTAGGCAATTCGCATTTTGTCTATGGAGTACCGACACCCTATTGTATCGGCTGGGGTCTTATGATCCAACGGGATGGCGGGAGTATCGCCACGATTGGTGCGACCGCATTTAGTTATGAGTCCCCGGATATCAACCTTGGGTATGGTGGTATCGAATGGCTGGACCGACAGTTCTTCGCAGAGTACAGCCTGAATCATACCGACGTCCTCGGTGACACATGGAGAAACTCGATTACATCGGTGCTGAGGACATGTCCTATTGATTGGTCGGATCGAACAATCGATGGATCTGCGATCATAGTAAAAAATGTCCAGCAATGGGCACTCTTTGGCGATCCGAGTCTGAAGATTGGTGGATACCGATAGTCCGTGTCTCATCTGACAAAATGATAGAGCACTTGGAGTCGATCGATTCAGGATTCCATCTATGGTCCGGGTTCCTCAAAACCAACGTTAAAGAATGCAGATGGATCTTCCTGATTGAGATATTCTGTGAGAATCCAATCAGCACTACGGGTACAAGATGAAATTCTCTCTTCATCAATAGTACCATCAAGGAACCAACGTTTCGATGATACGGTACCACTAGCTCCAAAACATAATGGTTCAGCACCTACAATAGTTGAACTCAATGTATTGTATAAAACATTTAATGGAACTGAACCACCATTGAAATAAATTTTAACTCCATCAGCAGTACTAGTTCCTGTATACGTAAAAGAGACATAATACCACGCACCAGTTGTTAAAACCTGATTTGTCGTATCTATCAATATCCTGCTATTACCAGAACTGTAAAGGTTGACATATAATCTGTTATCATAGTGATATAATATCCAACCTTTGGAATAGTATTTGCCCATTATTGTTCTTTCTGCATCACCGCTTGTATCAAGATAAATCCATGCAGATGCAGAAAAACTATTCGTGCGTTCAAAACTTAATACATCACCCATCGAAACATAATCGTTCTCCCCATCAAATCTATCAGCATTCCCTATTTTACCTACTGCATCCTGCATCACACCCCCATACGGTATCCCATCATTCGAATACCCTGTACTATCAAACAAGGTTCCAGATCGTTCATTGAAATGCTGCACAAGTGCAAAATCAGAATCCCAGGTTTTGTCAGGACACTGCTGATTACTTGAACCCATGTTCCCATAATACAAATAGAACGAGGTATCGACTGTTGAGCTCAATGAACTGATATTCACCCATGCAATCAACCGACCAGTCGAGCTATCAAACTCCTCAATCTCATGATACAATCGAATCGCAACACCAGCTCCATTCATAAACAGGATATCATCCCCATCATCCTGCGCCTTGTCCCTTAAATCAGTGTCAGTTATATCAAGTAAAACCGGAAAGTACTCCAACTCACCTGCAACCATCGTATGATTCACTGTGATCATCTTCCGATACTCCCAGCCTTCTGTGAACGGATCAAACACCATCAATGGCTCCGTTCGGAACCAAAACGCCTCAGACGTTGGATTCACACCATCCGTCACATTGACAAACCACCGATACTCGGTCATTACATCAAGACCACTGATAGGAACTGAGATATCTCCCTCGCTAACACCTGAGCCGCTACCAGATCCGATAAACGGTGATGTCTCAACCGTATAACTCATCAAATCGTTCTGAGGATCACGAAGATGAAAACGTAAAAACCCCTGTGATACCGGCACATATCGATCACCATCAACAGGTAGGACATCTGAGACAGCAGGGGAGACCGCCTCTGTCGTAAACGTAAACTCTTCCTCAACTGTATCCATCCCATCCGACACAGTCACAAACCAGGTATACTCCGTTGCACTCTTTAAACCTGAAATAGGAACTGTATACGTTCCATCCGGTTTCATATTTCCATTCCCGCCACCAACATCAGGATATGTGGTAACACTATAGCTCATCAGGTCACTATCGTAATCACTGATGTGAAATCGTAGTTCCGAGGTTGATAACGGAATGTATGTTGCTCCATCTAGGGGATACATCGCCGTGATCTCCGGTGAATGATTTGGCGGAAAATATTCCATGTACTCAGCGGATACCTTTGCGTATAATGCGTACCCGAACATTCCATAAGCCATTACCGGTGGGAGAAAGATACTAAACCCGATACCCCAGAACCCGAGAGCAAAACCCTGCTGTGGGCCAACCGCATAAAAACCAGTCCGAGAGACTAAACCACCAACACTCGTAACACCTATCGGTGTTTTCCAACCGACAAACAACCGAGGGATCGGAGTCATAATAAACGGGATAAACCGTGGGAGAATGATAATCGGAAATGCAGCTCCTTCACCGGTGGCAACAAAATTACAGAACATCTCCCGACCAATACCCGCAGTATGCACAGAAGAACCACTACCTCGGGTAACAAAACTCTGACTTCGTTTCCAAAGTTGGGCTAAAACCATTTCTGCGGACATCCCCACTGGCAACAAACCTTGTTGCTCAGCATACTGAAGAATCTTTTTTTGAAGCTGTTTCGTCTCAGTTGAACATGGGTCATGAGCATTAGCTAATGCTAACGCAGAAAACAACTCTTTAAAATACAATCCCGACTCAGAGGACATTGTTTGGGTATATGGGATTCCACTAACATAACAGGTGATCACTGCATTGTCATTTGTAACAGCATTTTTTTGTTGCGAGGTATCAGTCGTGGTTGATTGGAACGTACTTACAATACCAGATGCACAGCTACTCAATAAGAAAAGGGTTACAGCACCTGCGGCTAAAAAAACATTTATTTGAGATTTTTTCATACTTTTCTCCCTCTCGCGATATTTTTAAATAGACCGTTTTCTTATAAAATTGATATATGGTTCGTTATATTAAGT
>DATMWV010000184.1:0-9615 GCA_035562195.1 Thermoplasmatota archaeon | reverse complement strand
TCCCTAGATAGAATGAGGATAGAATATGAAAAAAAAATCATCTATCACGATAGTAGGTATTGTTGCCATGATGCTTTTGATGATACCTGCATATCCCGCGCTAGGGATAGTACAGATTGAAAAAACCATCCAAGAACCTCTTGATGATCCAAATTGGCAATGGGCAGCTGGAGGCGGAGGGTATTCATTGGATTATGGACATGATATCGCTGCTGATAATAGTGGAAATTGTTACGTCACTGGAAAACTCTCTGGTACAGCAGTGTTTGGGACGACGTCGTTGACGAGTTATGGCGGCTGGGATATTCTTGTCGCAAAACTAGACACCGAGGGAGCATGGCAATGGGTAGTGAATGCTGGAGGAGTCATGCAAGATGGAGGAGCAAGTATCGCGGTTGATGATGAGGGGAACTGCTACATCACTGGGGTGTTCTATGACGTGGCATGGTTTGGAAATTTTACATTGACAAGTATAGGCGGTCCTTCGGATCCCGATGTTTTTGTCGCGAAACTCGACACCAATGGCAACTGGCAATGGGCGGTCAGAGGCGGTGGATACGTTGGTGATGCAGGATATGGAATCGCTGTTGACGAGTATGGGAATAGTTATGTGACTGGGCATTTCATGTGGTCGGCCACGTTTGGGTCAACGCAGCTTTCTAGTCAAGGCAGCGCGGATGTGTTTGTCGCAATGCTGGATACCAATGGTGCCTGGGGCTGGGCGGTGAGTGGTGGAGGAAGTCAGCCTGATTATGTCTATGACATCGCAGTAGATAGCAATGGTAATATCGTCCTCACGGGGGATTTTGAAGGCTCTGCGACATTTGGGACAGATACAATCACTAGCCTGGGGAATGTCGATGTTTTTATCGCGAAACTCGACAGCGCTGGCAACTGGGTATGGGCGAAAAGCGGTGGGAGTATTTCGATTGAACGAGGATACGACATCGCGGTGGATAGTAGCGATAACGTGTATGTCACCGGGGTGTTCTTAGCATCAATCACCTTTGGCCAAACCACACTTAATGGTATGGGAAGCTGGGACGTGTATGTGGTAAAACTCGATGGTGCCGGACAATGGCAATGGGCAGTGAGCGTAGGAAGCAGTGCAACAGAAGGAGCATGGGGGATAACAGTCGATCATAATGATCAACCGTTTATCTGCGGCGTCTTTGATGGTGTTGTCACCATTGGGGAAAGTACGATCATCAGTCAAGACAGTCATGATGTGTTCGTCGCAACACTGGACAACATGGGAACTTGGCTATGGGCGATGAGTGCGGGTGGAGCTGATTGGGATGAGGGATACGCCCTTGTATCAGACTCTAGTGGGTCTGTCTATGTGACTGGGTATTTCGATGGCTCTGCCTTTTTTGGGGACACCACGCTTGTCACAGAAGGGGATTATGATGTTTTTGTCGCGAAATTAAGCTGTGCGGCTGGGAATCAGCCACCGGTCGCTGATTTCAACTATTCCCCTCGAACACCCCATGTGGGTGAACTAGTGACGTTTGATGCCTCGTATTCCTATGACCCTGATGGGGACATTGTCTCCTATGAATGGGATTTTGGGGATGAGGTCGCAGGAAATGGTATGAGCGTTGATCATGTGTATTCCTGGTCTGAGTCTTTTTCTGTGACCCTTACGGTGAGGGATAGAGAAAACGCTGTCGATACCATTGTAAAAACAGTCGAGGTGTATGAGGAACAAAGTAACTTTACTATCAATATCACTGGAGGTATTGGAGTCTCTGTTATGATTGCAAATTTCGGGGATGAAGACGCGCTGGACGTCCCCTGGTTGATCCAGGTGGAAGGTGGCTTTTTTGGATTGATTAACAAAGTAGCCGAGGGCGTTATTGACAGCATCCCTGCGGGTCAGTCGACATCGGTGAAGACCGGGGTGTTCTTCGGTTTTGGTCCTATTTTCATCACCGCAAGGGTCGGTGCGTTAGAGAAAACAGCTGAAGGCAAGCAGGTTCTTGTTCTCTCATGGGTGAAAGATGATCAATTCCGTTGTTCTTGGGGATGATGGACTCAGGATAGTTTTTCCTGTGATATGTGGTTCATTGGGATGGTTCCAAAATGCTTATCTAGCATTAGTATTATTGTTTCATTGGAATGGGAAAGAATATGGGGTGAAGTGTGTATGAAAAAAATAGTTGTTCTTGGTATTATTGGGATTGTCCTTGGAATGAGTCTCTCCTCATGTATCGGGACAAGAGGAACAGAACAGATAGTGAATATCGCAAACCAGCGCACACGGTTATCTCCTTGGGAGAACCTTGTTTCGTATGGTTTTGAACCAGTCATGCATTCATTTCTTCGATTCGTCTCACCGGGGATTAATTTTCCGTTGCCCGGGGAGGTGTACCGAGTCGGGGATATCGTTGAAATAAATGGTACGACGTCCACGCCTGAGTTCGAATCGTATACCCTCGACTGGGGAGTCGGGTTGTCTCCACTGGAATGGTTCACTGATGGAATAACACTCATCGCAAATGGCACCGAAGAAATCATCAATGGAACATTAGGTTTTTGGGATACCTCGGTTGTCACAGAAGCAGAGTACTATACGATCCAGCTTACGATTTATCTGATCAGCTCAGAGCAGTATGTTGTCAATGTGAGTATGTATCTTGATCCGACGTTGCGTTTGAATTTTCCTTTTGGATGGCCGCAAGAGATCACTGGATCACAGGTCGCTATCTGGAGTCCCATTGCCCTTTCCGATATCAATCATGACGGGGATCAGGAGATCGGTTTTGGGACTGTGACCATTGGCTCTGCTGGTGATAATAACTATGACTATGTTCTTGACCCTGATGGGAACGTGCTGCAGGGTTGGCCGATTCAAATCTCTAGTATTCAAGGTGCGTCGCTGACGTTTTCAGATATCGATGCTGCAACAAGTACCGATGAAGTCATCGGAGGCATGTGGGGAAATAAAATCTACGTGTGGCATGATGATGGGACCGTGGTTGCTGGGTGGCCAAAAACCATCGCTGCAGCCCGCAGCTCAGCAGCAGTCATCGATCTTGACGATGATGGCGATCTGGAACTCATTGTTCCCTCAACTGATGGCGGTGGGAAAATTTATGCATTCCATCATGATGGAATCATGGTTGTGGGCTGGCCTGTGACCATCGGCAGCCCTCTGCGAAGTGCTGTGGCAACCGCTGATATTGACCAGGATGGGTTTCCAGAGATTGTTTGTGGTGATCAAAACGGGTATGTGCATGCGTTGCACCATGATGGGAGCGTTGTTGATGGATGGCCACAACTCGCTCATGATTTCATCAAGTCCTCCCCGGTCATCGCTGATCTTGAAGGGGATGGTGATCTTGAGATCGTCATCTGTTCTGGTTTTACACAGCAACGGATTATCTCCGCATGGCATCATGATGGGACGTTGGTTGCGGGCTGGCCTGTGGAAAACGGGCTGGCGTTTGCTCAACCATCTGTAGGAGACCTAGATGGTGACGGTGATTTAGAAATACTAACGGGGGGTGCGATTCCAAATACACCCTATGGTCGTTTCTATGTCTGGCATCATGATGGGACAGTTTTTGAAGGTTGGCCTCTCACCTTCGCATGGGATGGGTCTCAATATCTCGACTATATCTATGCCCAACCAGTCATTGGTGATATTGATGGGGATGCAGATGTTGAAATCATTGCTGGATCGTATGCAAAAAAACTCTACGCATGGCATCATGATGCGACCAATGTGACAGGCTGGCCAAAAATAATGGGTGATGCAGTTGATTCAACTGCCGCGATTGATGATATCGATACTGATGCGTGTGTGGAGGTTGTTATCGCAGGCGATGACGGGAAGATCTATGTCTGGGATATGGACGGAACATATAATTCATCGAACATGGAATGGCCCATGTTCCAATATGATTCGCACCATACAGGCTGCTACAGATTTGAGCCCAGTGCGAATCAACCACCAGCTGCACCGACTCTTATGGGCCCAGCGAAAGGAAAAATAAAGGTTGCTACTGAGTATAATTTCACGACCATCGACCCAGAAGGTGATGAGGTGTACTACTTCATCGACTGGGGGGATAGCTCAAACAGTAGTTGGATTGGCCCGGCTCCATCAGGAGATGTAGTTGTTCAATCACATACGTGGTCCAAAAAAGGAACCTATCTCGTGAAAGCCAAAGCAAAAGATAGTCATGGGGATGAAAGCGACTGGGGGACATTAGAAATCACGATGCCGTTTTCTTCTGTCATACCATTCCAGCTGTTCTGGGAGAGACTCTTCGAACGATTCACCGATATCTTCCCATTCTTACGAGTAGTGTTGCAGGGAGTAGGACTCTTCTTTGCAGAGTGATTTGGTTCAAACGGACGATGGTATCTGTGATGATTGTCAGTTTTTACTACGTTGTACTGATTGATGTTTTGTAGTATTGGAGATATGTTTTTAGAAAGATATCTGGTACGAGAGAGACATAAAGATGAGTTGATACAAGAAATTCCGGTGCTTAAGACGGTGAAGGATTGGATAGCTGCAGATTTTGAGACATGGGATAAGGTCCTGAACAATAAGGATGAAGGGAGTTATCGTATCACTGTTGTAGGAGAAGAGGGGAAAAACAGAAAAAAAAAGAAAAAAGGAGGAGTGTTTTATTTCACTCCAAGGACGAATGGTCCGAGGACAAACGCACTTGCGGTTGCCTCTGCGGTCTTGCCTTCATCGCAGGTTGCTGAAACGACGATGTTTGTTTTCCCAAAGCCAAGGATGAAGCCTGCTTTTATTGCTTCGTCACCTGCTGGTGCGATGGTTGCAAAGGTTCCGGTGGATGATTTTCCAAGGAAGACCAATTTTCCGTCAAGGGTGATGGTCCAGTCAACGTTTGTTGCTGCTCCTTCTCCAGTGTTTTTCACGGATGATTTTATTCCGAATCCGCCGGTGATTGCCCCGATCTCAAGTACTGGTTGTGGTGCGAGAACGGCCACGGTTGCGGTGTCGGTTGCAACAGTTGAATCCGCGTCAGTGACGGTTAAGGTTGCAGTGTAGGTTCCCGCAGTGGTATAGGCGTGTGTTGGGTTTTGGACTGTTGCGGTCCCACCGTCACCAAAGGTCCATGCCCAGGTGTACGGTGTTGTGCCGCCAGAGGCAAAACCAGTGAACTGAATAGATTGACCGGTTTCACCAGAATATGGTCCGCCCGCGTCACAGATTAATTCCTGACCAGCGGGTAACCATGACATATCATCCCAATATACTGTGGTTGACCCATCCGCCCAGAGATCGACGGTTGCTAAACAGAGAGTTCCATCATTTGCAGCTTGTATTCCCTCTGTCCATGGTCTCTCCATCAGGAGTTGATCGTTGTAGAAGAATTTAAGCCAGTCGATGTCGAAGTTCACTTCGACGCGAACCTGCGTCCATTCCCCATAGATGAGTGGGAGGGTTGCCCCGTCAAACTCTGATTCAACGACATCGTTGACGTTGTCGAATTGCACCTGTATCGCCCAGTGGGTATCTGCACCACCATTCGTGTACACATCTTGCATGATGAAATAGGTCCCACCGTTGTTTCCTCCAGATTGTCCGACCGGGATGAACAACCAGGCGGTGTAGATCCAATCACCGGTGGTGTCTCCATACCGGTAGATCAGGTCCGAGTCACCTTTGATGTCAACAGAGTACGGATCGCTACGGAAGACGTCATTGGTCACGGTCCCGTACGCGGCAGGGTTGTCCGCCCAGCATTCCCATCCGCCATCATCTTCTGTTCCATCTAACAGTTGTCCGTCGCTGTAGGAATCGAAGTTATCAGACCAGGGTCCGACAGCTACGACGTTGAGGGTGGCAGTTGCTCCAAAAATGAGGAATAATACTCCTATGACGAGTATCGTCCTTTTATAATTTTTTTCCATATTTCTTGCCTCCTAATCATATGTTCCCTGTGTGAACAGGGAATTGAATTTTATATGAGATAGCTTTTATTTAAATGTTTTTACCTGAGAAAAGACATTCTCGTTTTTGGTTGAAACCATTTATATAGATGTGTATTACATTTAAATATGATGTGACAGTATTACATATCTGGGGGTTGTTTACCTATGAGAAAGAAACCACTTGTTTGTCTACTTTGTTTTGTGTGTGTTGGTCTAGGTAATTCTGCGTATGGGCTGTCGTTCGAGGAACCAGTGCTGTCCGATACTATGAAAGTGAGTACTTCGTCTGTTGGTGTGGAAGTCGTTGATCAGCAGCAGACCTCAAGTGCTGGCCTGGGATGCCCGTTTTTTGGTTATCTTTGGCTTGCGCAGGGTTTTCAGCCGGGTTTGGAGAGTTTGACACGCCTTGAGGTGTATTTGTTTAAAGTGGGAACTCTGACAAGCCCGATTACCATTTCCATCCGAGATTCATTAACCGGGTCTGATTTGACAAGTGCCACAGTTGATGGGAGTCTGGTGTCCACCTATAGTGATTGGATCATGTTTGATGTCAGTGATATTTCTTTGATCCCAGGGAATCAGTATTATCTTGTGATCCGAACATCTGGTGGGTCGATTATTACCTATTATTGCGCGATTTTTGATACGGAGAATCCGTATGGTGGTGGTGAAGCCTGGGGGTCTATTGATTCTGGGTCGACATGGGCGTTGATCGAGGATTACTATCCAGAGTATCCTGACCCGGACGCGTGTTTTAAGACCTACGGGTTTGATGAAGCTCCCGAGATTCCAGTGATTGATGGGACGCTTGATGGAAAGATAGGAGTGGAGTATCAATATACTGTCCTGTCGACGGACCCAGAGGAGCATGCGGTGATGTATTTTGTTGACTGGGGTGACGGGTCGGATACGGGATGGATTGGTCCGTATGATTCTGGTGAGCAGGTGATACAGAGTCATCAGTGGTCAAAAAAGGGCAGTTATACCATACAGGTGAAAGCACGAGATAGTTATCTTGTCCAAAGTGAATGGGGGACGCTTGTGGTTTCCATGCCGGTCCCGGTGCCGGTCCTGTACAGGATGTACTCTTGGATCTTTGATTTCTTGTTCAGTCTTCTTTCTGTGTAAAACACTGCCGAGTGCCGGGTCTGTTGCGGTGGTTTCTTTTTTTTATAATTTGAAAGGAAAAAATAAAGGAAGGAAAAAGGAAGAAAGAGGGGGATTCTTAGTATCCCATCAGATGTCTGAGGATTGGGAATGCATGTGGGAAACGCGCCAGCAGCTTCATCACACACTGCATCAACGACGGAGTATACAAAAACGGCATGATCACAGAGAGCTGCCCGTAGCTGCTTTCCATACCCGCCGTGTCTTTGGCTTTTGCTTTAATAGCATAGGTTCCTTTTTTCGTCCAAGTATGGGACTTGGTGATAGTCTCCTTTGATGCGTATGGGCCAATCCAGCCGCTGTTTGTGCCATCACCCCAATCAATCCAATAGTACACTTGATCAGCATCAGGATCAGTCGCCATGAAGAAAAAGTGAGTTTCAACATTTATTTTTCCTTCAGACGGACCAGTAACACATGGTGTATTTGGTGGAAGATTTGTATTTGTTTCTGCATAATCAAATAAGGCATCACAAATGACTGTAAGATCTGACTCACCATTACAAAGAACCACTACGCCGATATGCGTGGTTGGATCAAAACACATCATCGCTCGAGCACCAAAATCCGCACCATTATGTCCCCATACGATTCTACCACCGATGGTATTTTTCCACCATATTAGACCAATATTTGGTTGAAACGGTACCTGTGGAGTCAACATCAATTCAACGGTAGTATTTTTTAAAATCTCCTGTCCGTCGAACCAGCCATTATTGATAAACATCGTTAAAAAATGAATAAGTTGAGAGGCACTGGTCCGTAAATCCCCTGCAGGGACATCCACATATCCGATATGACCATAGGGTACGAATTCGTTCCCATCCCAATGATATGGCATGGCGATATGAGAAACATTGAGATCACGTAAATACCAAGCAGACTCATTCATATCAAGGGGAGCAAACAGATTAGTCTGAACATACTCTGTGAAATTTACCCCTGAAATTTCTTCTACTAAATATCCAACCAATGCCACAGCGATATTGCTGTAATCCCAATTCGTCCCTGGCTCCCACGGACAAAAATTATTCTTCGCATCGTAGTATAACCCACCTGGTACAAGATATTCCTCAAGGAACGTCTGAAAAGGAATGGGTGCATCACCTACAAAATAAAATAAATACTCCCAGTTATCAGTAATACTTGAAGAATGTGTCAGAAGCATATGAAAAGTGATATTGGTTGAAGGATACAGTGGATGGGTGACATTGTATGGGAGGTATTGATTGATTGGATCAGACAAGTTCACAAGCCCCTGATCATACAGCTGCATCAACGCAGTTGCCGTAATTGTCTTTGATACAGAAGCAATTTTAAATAACGTCTCATTTGTAACGGTACTGTTTTCTTCGATATCCGCAACACCATAGGCTTTTTGCCACAGGACCACATCATCCTTCACAACAGACGCAGATAAACCTGGAAGATGGGTGTTGTGCATTTTTTCAAGGATAAAATCATCCAGAGCATCTACGGTTTTCAAGGAATATTTTTCTGTAAGAGCCCCCCCTACAACAACTGTCGAGCTGACCATGAGAAGAAAACAAACAAGTATACATTGAATATTTTTTATCATCTACAACCACAGCATATGAATCAAAAACCAATCATTATTAACTTTTATATAGATATGTTGGACAAAAAGAAAAAAATCATCCATCGAGCTTTATTCTTTCATGAACGATACAATTGTGATACTGATAGTACCAGAGCGAGACACTGCTCGTCGACGGTTTAAAACCCCTTTTGCAGTCATCTGTTCGGTCGATAGATCCTCCTATATATGTTCACTTGTGGTACCTTCCTGACAGGATTTGAGATGAGTAAGCTAAAAAAAAAATAGAAAAGAATGTTCATCTGGATTTCAGAGGATTTGTTTGGTTAGGGACTCGGAAAATCATAGAGTCGGATACCTAACAATTGCACTGTACCTTCGATGATGAAATGCGTTAAATAATACGAGTCAGCGTCAGGGATGTATTCTCCAGTGAACCCCACCATTGCAATCGAGGGATCATGAATCCCTTCATGCTGCCATAGGATCGTACCATCTTTTTTATCATATACGGTAATCAGTGCATCGTTTCCAAAAACGAAATAGGAATAGAATCCAAAAGAAACCTCATGTGAATCTGGTGATTGTTTCCATGCTACTTTCAACATATTGGGCAATTTGATAACCGCAGGCCAGTCGTTATGGATATACGCGGAGACCTCAATATAACAATTTTTGTATCTCACCACCGGTTCCACAGGGCAGATACCAGAAGTCCGAGGGGTTTCTATTTTGTTTTCACCTGTAGTTGCGGCGGTAATCGAGGGCAACAACATCGACACGACCAGCATACCAATGATTAATTCCATGATTTTCTTTCCCATATGTCACTTCCTGTTAAAACATATGGAGCGAAGATATTAAATGATATGGATTCATTTTTTGGACAAAAGGAAACATTTCTTTACAAATCATGGTTTTTGTTTTAAAATATATGATGTATTTATTATATTATCACACACCAG
>DATMWV010000183.1:0-2588 GCA_035562195.1 Thermoplasmatota archaeon | reverse complement strand
GTTCTATAAAAACTAAACCAATATCATAAAGAAAAAAGATCAAAGGACACATTCATCCAGGGACTAAAAAAAGAGAATCATCCAGTTTTACGGTTTTCACCATAGGCGTATCGATTGAGATTATTTTTGGTTTTGGAATCTCAACTGTGGAATATGTTTTTGGGTCCATGAGTTGGATTTCTTTTTTTGACTGACTAACAAAGATCATTTCCTTGATACGTTCCTTGCCACCAAAAATCTTCGAAGGTTGAATGTATTTTCCGTCAATTACCTTCTCGGCCCATGTGGAAAGTTCAATGGCACGGACCTTGTTTTCATGAAGGGAGACAATCAAGAAGAACGAGTTGTCCCATGAGAAGAAATCATCCTTGCGATATGCGGGAATCCGAACGAGATAGGTCATCCGGAATACCTCTTTGCTATCTTTCATCCCTGCGGTGGACGCGGATTGTTTAAACTCACCACCGAACTGTTCCTGGATTTTTTTTGCTATTGAGAACGCTGTTGCTTTCTCACTGAGGAAGAAATCAAGGCCCTGACGATTTTCATCATCATCGGTGATAAATAACCCTCGTTTCCCACTCTTTTGCAACTGTCCAACCATTGTTTCAACTGCAGAGCGAAGTGTTTTGAGCTCTTCCTTTGAGAACGTGCGTTGTTCCGTCCGAATCTGTATGATAGCCTCATAATACCCCCCCGCCTCGCGGGAGCAGACGTCGCAGGTGTTTCGCCGGATTCGTACAGTCAGTGGATATTGCTCGGTGATTTGTTGACCCTCTAAACAACCTGAGATGAACACCATACACTGAAAGATGCGGTCCTGTTCATCACAACGGGTTTGTATTGTAACGTTTTTCAGTTCAGGGCTGATTGAAAACGCATCTTTGATGTGTCGTTTCAGGATATCGTTAAAGGATTCTTGCACCCAAATATTTTTATGTTTATAGGAAGAACAACGAGGGCAAAACGCAATATCCATGATTGTTGGTCCTTTGGAAAACTGGGTATGTTTCAGATAGCAGCTCAGGCAGACACCGTTTCGAAAGATCGGTTCATCTTTCCCACATTCGACACAAAACATTGTCTTAATCCATTTCTGTTAGGTTCTTTGAGTGAGATATACACCATAGATTATTAAGCCTGCCCCCAGAAGGAAAAACCAGGAAAAACTCGTCCCAAGGAAAAACGACATCAGAATCGTAAAAAGAGGGATGAAATTTAAAAACACTGCTGCTTTGCTCGCATCAATATTTTTTAACGCATAGTACCAGCCAAGATACCCAAACAAAGAACACGTCAACGCAAGGTAAAGGACCGCAAGCCATCCATCCAATGAGGTCTGTTGAAGAACCGGACCGATATGTAAAAAAACAAAGGGGAGATAAAACAACGTCCCAAAACCAAACGCATAGGTGGTAATCACAAACTCATCATACGTTCGTAACAGGCGTTTCCCCACAAGTGAGTACAACGCCCAGCAGAACGCAGACAACAACATAAGGATCCCACCGATAAAAAAAAGATTATCAAAGGTGATTTCTTGGGTTGAAAGATCAGAAAACATGATGAGGACAACGCCGAAAAACGACAGAACAATACCTGCGATCCGTTTCTTTGTTAAAATCTCATGTAAGAAAACACCAGATAGAATTGCGATGAAAATCACATTGGTGTTGATGAGAACCGAAGCGGTTGGGGCATTTGTGAGATGAATCCCAAGGAACTGAAAAAGATACAACAACGTTACTCCAGTCAAGCCTAGGACAATTAACCAAGGGAGTTCTTTTTTTGGGATGGCTAATGGTTTTTTTCTAAGGATGACAAGAAGAAACATTAATGGTGTTGCAACAAGAAACCGCAGAAATCCTAAATCAATAGGATCCATTTGTTTTGTGGTCACATCGACAACAATAAACGACCCTGCCCAGACTAATGACACAAGAATAAGGAGGAGTCCCATGAGGAGATTCTTGTTCATGCGCATCGATAAACCGCAATATGGTTATAAAACGATATCCTACAAAGTATCCTTTCAGATGATGTCATTGTATGTTAAGGCTAAATAAATCAAAAATCTCACCATCTGGTTTCTTTGCCTCACAAGTCAATGTCGAGGAATTCACGGTAAGCAGGCAATAATGATAGGTTTTTTCCGAATAGATTGTCCAAGGGCTATGCCCAACATCATATAGGGGAGCACCACCACCACCGGTCACAATGTAAGTGACATCATTGACAATACTGCGTTCGTAGATATGATCATGGCCGTTGAACACGATGTCAACACCATAACGTTCAAACAATGGTGCCCAAATCTTCTGTAAAATGGTCGTGTTCCCATGTTCCCCTGAACTGTAGACCGGGTGATGGAAAAAAACAATGGTGAATGGTTCATTATGTGTCCGTAAATCATGAAGGAGCCAGAGGTACTGGGCTAATCGATATCTGTTCTGTTTATTTGAGTCAAGACCGATGAAATGCACCGGTCCATTGTCAAAGGAATACCAACGCTCATTATGTGGTAGGGAAAAAAAGGAAAAATACAGGTGGCTATAATTTTCATGGTTACCTAGCACGGGATACAGGGT
>DATMWV010000182.1:0-18994 GCA_035562195.1 Thermoplasmatota archaeon | reverse complement strand
CCTTAGGGGACTGGGACCTTGAACGGTTGAAAGTCCTGAGGGGAAGTTATAAATGTCACGAAAAGTTTGTATTGTTGGAGGAGCGACCACACCATTTGATTACGGCCCAACTGGTTTTGAAAGCATCGAAGGCGGAGCAGCAGAATGCATCAAGGAGACTCAGCAGGATATCCCAGGATTCTCACTCCGTGACCTTGACCTGATGATCTATTCACATTTCTCTGTTCATTTCAGCCATCAACTCGCACCTGAATGGATCATCCATGACCATCTTGGGTTAGTTGGCCTTCCTCATTATCGAGTAGAAAACGGGGGGAACACCGGAGGCTCTTCCCTCTACGCAGCAGCTCTTGCTATCATGTCTGGTCATCATGATGTCGTCGGTATCGTCGGCTGGGAGACGATGGATTCTGTCTCACAGTCACAAGGCAGCGAGTTTATCGCCATGGCATCAGATATCAGATACGAACTCATGGTCGGAGGCATCTACCCTATTTACTATGCTGCGATGGCGAATAAATGGATGAAGGAAAACCATGTCACCGAGGAAGACGTCGCGACCATTGCTGTGAAAAACAAAAACAATGCGATGGATAACCCCAAAGCACAATGGTACCGCAATGACCATCGGTACATCACCGTTGATGATGTGATGAACTCCCGGCTCATCTCATACCCCATTAAGAAATATGATTGCTGTCTGATGAGCAGAGGTGTCGCGTTTCTTTTAGTCTGCAGTGAAGAGTACGCCAAGAAAATCAACCCAGATCATTACGTCACAGTTGACGGCATGGGATTGTCCAGCTGTACTATCCGAGCAGGAGATCGACTGAACAACCCAAGTTGGACCGAGCGTTATGGCCCAGGCTATCCAGGGATGACCGAGTTTGCAGCGTGTCGGAACTCCGCAGAACAGGCATACAAAATGGCAGGCATCAAAAATCCTCTGAAAGACATTGATTTTGGTGAGATCCATGATGCGTTCTCGACTTCGGAAGCGCAGATCTATAAGGCATTGGGACTGGCTAATGAGGACACTATTGCGAAATTCATCCGTGATGAACGCACCAGCATGAATGGTGATATCCCTATGAACCCTGGTGGAGGATTGCTCGGGTATGGTCACCCGGTTGGTGCCACGGGTCTGATGAGCACTATTGAATGTTATTATCAGCTTGCAGGGATGATCCCTCAGAAACATCTGAGTAAAAAAACCGAGGTTCCTGACCCGGTATGCGGGGTGGTCAACAGCCATGCAGGCACCGGAACAAGTATTTCGAATTTCATTCTTAGGAGGCCTTAGACATGACGGTGACTGTCGTGATGAAAAATAAAAAAGAAAAATTCGCTGATCCACCGAATTTTACCGAGAAAAAAGACTACCGACCTGCGGATGTGAAAGAAAAAGGTCTGGTGTTTGTCGGCCATGAGATTTCAGAGGACCGGACCGCTATGAACCAGTTCCTCCATTATGATCAACTGTACACGATTCGACATGGGTGGAACAGCAAGTTCTTCATCGGGCTGCTTGATGGTAAGATCATGGGGACCCGTTGCCCGAAATGCGGGGATTCTTGGGTTCCAGTCCGAACCCATTGTTGGAATTTGGACTGTAATTTACAAAAAACAGAATGGGTTGAGATGCCTCTTACCGCAAAGGTGCACACCTGGACTGTTGCGGGATGGAGTGGACGATCATCTTTGAAACGGCTCCCGATTATCCTTGTCTATGCGAATATTGGAACCAGTAAAGTGGCGATGGCAAACGAGCTGCATGGGATGAATCCCTGGGATGTTGAGTTTGGTATGCCCTTGAAAATCGTTTTTAAACCAAAGGAGCAACGCGTTGGGGTGGTGACTGATTTTCATTTTGAGCCAGCAGATTTCTGGAAACCATCACCGATGAATCCTGAAAAACAGCGGATCAAGGATCTTGTCACACCAGTGTACGAGTGGGTAAAAACCCTAAAATAGCAACGCAAAAAAAATAGGTATACTGCTCTTTTTTTTCTTTTATTCCTTACCGAAGGTTTATTTTTTCTTTAACAAACTCCACCAGTTCTTCCCTCGTGAATGGTTTTTGTAAGAAATTCTCAATGCCGCCCGGGAGTTTTTTCAGCGCAGGCCTCATGGAAAAAAGTGCATTGGTTAGTTGACTACCAGGCATACGTGTATTGACCAGAATTAGATCAAAGGTTTCTTCGTTATCCTCTTTGAGCCGTTCAAGTGCCTCTCTGCTATTTCGCGCTGTCACGACCTCAACGTTTTCTTTCTCTAGCACTGTTTTGACTTGTTTGAGGAAATCATCTTCCTCATCAACGATCATGATGGTTTTGATACTTGCACCAGCACTGCAGAAAACAGAATGCCTACTTAAAATCTTTCGATACGGTCTGAGGAAAGTTTAAATCAACTGCGTCTTTACTCCTCATTTATATGCTAACCAGAGCGGAAGCAGAACCGCTTCTTAGGAAGAACCTTCGAACAGAAAACCTCATCAAACACTCCTATGCCGTAGAAGCAATCCTTGAGGATATGGCGAAGAAACTTGGCGAGGATTCACAGCTTTGGGGAATTACCGGTCTGTTGCATGACCTCGATTATGATTTTACAAAAAACGACCCTGAAAAACATTCACAGATCACCGTCAAAGTATTATATGATTTATTACCCCTGGAGGCGATTAATGCTATCAAAGCACATAACTATCAATACACCGCACAGATCCCACAGACCTATCTGGATAAATCATTGATTGCTGCGGATGCTGTATCTGGCCTTATCATTGCTGCCGCACTTGTCATGCCTTCAAAAAAACTTGCTGATGTAACTCCAAAAACCTTACTTGCGAAGTTTAAGGATAAATCCTTTGCTGCAGGTTGTAACCGAAAACGAATTGAACTCTGTGAAGATATGGATTTAGAACTTCAGGGTTTTCTTGAGCTGAGTTTAGACTCACTAAAGAGAATTTCTGATTCATTGGGGCTTTAAAATATGACACCACCAGGGAATACGTATGCCAGGGCACATCGTCCACATTCGACTCCAGAAGGCGAGGACGGATACTATCGGTTACCGTTGCCAAATCGAAAAAACAATGAGTTGTTTGCGATTGCAGATCAATTACTCGGTGGGTCTCGTATTCATGTCGTCTGTGAAGATAAAAAATCTCGGATGGCTCGTATCCCTGGAAAGATGAAACGCAAGGCTCGGGTGCGCACTGGTGACCTGCTTATTATCAAACCATGGGATATCCAAAATGAGAAAGCAGACATTGTTTTTCGCTATAGTAGGACTCAGGCGAGTAGTCTGAGCAGAAGAAAAATGCTTCCAGAGGAAATTAATGTCTTCTGATGAACTTCTGAATGATAAATGGTTAAAAAAACTCGATCGGCAATCACAAGTGATATTGGACCGAGTTGTTTTTAATAGAAAGACATTTGGGGAGGTGTTTGATAAACAGACGCTTCTGCTGCTTGGGAAACTGATTTCTGATAAAATCATTGATCAGGTTGACTTCCCCATCTCAACAGGCAAAGAAGCGAATATCTTCCGTGGGACGACCCCTGAGAAAGAGTTTGTTGCGATAAAGATTTTCCGGACCGCGACTATGACGTTCAAACATATCGCATCGTACATCGAAGGGGATCCTCGGTTCGCGTATGGATATAAGAACAGGCGTACTATCATTGAGGAATGGGCAAGAAAGGAATTTAGAAACCTTGAGTTGTTGCATCAGGCGAAAATCAGAGCACCTGCTCCGATAAAATGCGTCCACAATGTATTGATCATGGAGTATATCGGTGATGCGGCAAAATCAGCACCGATGCTAAAGGATGTGCTTCTCCGAAATCCACAGAAGATCTATGACGAAATCATAGGTTTTATCACAAAGATGTACAAAATAAAAATCGTCCATGCGGATCTCAGCGCATTTAATATTCTTATGTTTCGTCAGAAACCGTATCTCATTGATATCGGTCAAGGGGTTCTTCTTGATCATCCGTCCTCCTCGGAATTTTTAAAAAGGGATATTCATAATATCGTGCATTATTTCAAGAAATATGACATCGAAGGCAATGAACGAGAAATCTTTGAGAACCTAGTGAAAAAAAAGAAGTGATAGACCATGAAATATGTACGTATTCCAAAAGAACGTGTCGGGGTATTGATCGGAACGGATGGGGAAACGAAAAAGACGATCGAACGAATCTCTCATGTACACCTTGAGATTGACTCTGAAGAAGGGGAAGTGGTATTCAATGAACAGGAAGCAAAAGACCCCCTTATTCCTTTAAAGGTTGAAGATGTGATCCGTGCGATAGGACGAGGTTTTTCACCGGAACATGCGTTTCGTATATTTGGAGAGGAGACCGAACTGTACATCTTTGATATTTATGATTATGTAGGAAAAAAGGAGTCTCATCTTATCCGGGTGAAAGCCAGGGTCATTGGACGTGAGGGAAAAACAAAACGGGTCATCGAAGGACTGACTGGGGGGATTCTGGCTGTCTATGGGCATACCGTTGCAGTGATTGCAGATTTTGAAAGCATGGACATCGCAAAAAAAGCAATCGATATGCTGCTGAGTGGTAGCGAGCATCCAACGGTTTATCGGTACCTTGAGCGAGAAATGAAAAAATATCATCTAGGTCAGCGGATTTCACGCGATGATTAGGTCTTTCTTCGAACCATTATCGTACCAGAAACTTTTAATCCATAGACATGGATATTGCCTGTTCGCATAGGTGCCCTATGGAAGATGACCTTACTTTACTTAGCGTTGTCCCCTCTGATCGAAAGAAATTAGAAAATATGGGAATTACGACGCTTGAGCAGATTGCTATTATGTCTGTTTCTTCGCTTGGGATGGGATCCAGTAAAGGAATGATGCTTGTACAACGAGCACGAAACATCCTTGCCAATGAAAACATCCTAGATATCGTCATTACCAATGGCGATCTCATTGAGATCACATCAAAAAAAACCGATAGAGCGGTCATCAAATCGATTCTGAATGTCTTAGATGTCTACGCGGTTGGCTGGGGGAACGCTGCATTAACCATTGAGGGAAACGTGTTGAAACTCTCACGGAAATCAGAGGCGTTCTCGAAGGTGATTTCAAAAGCAGAAGGTCTTCGTGAGATCCTTGAGTCAAAAAAGATGATAGAACGCGAAAAAAGCGGGATCTATCTGCCTGAGGATGAATTAAAAAAGTTTGCAAAAGAACGCGGATTCCATGGGTTCTGGGAAAACGTCTTCCAGGAGATCCATGGGAACGATATCATGAAGAAGGTGATCGCAGCAAGTATATTTTCTACCTTCGAAGAACCAGTCCATTCCCTGATTATCGGAGAACCAGGGAGCAGTAAAACCATGGCGAAGGAAATCATCACGGAGCGATTCTCAGAGATTATCACCATTGGTGCGAATACAACTCGATCAGGACTGGTCTGTCATCTTGGGACTGGTGATCTGGGGGCACTGCCGCATGCGAATCGCAAACTTGTCCTGGTTGATGAGTTTGATAAAATCCCTGGTGAAGACATCGAGTATTGTTATGAATTGCTCTCCAACGGAAAATGTAGTGTGCATTCCGCGAAACTCCATCAGAGCATCGAAAGCAATTTTATCATGATCGCGTTCGCAAACCCGAAATCCCAGGTGTTTGGTAAAAACGCGTTAAAAGACATCGGGTTATCCCCTCTGTTGATGAGTCGTTGCGCCTTGGTCGTAAAAGTCCAAAACATCGGCAAAGAAGACCGACTCAACCTGTTTCGTAAGAAATTCTATGGGACCGGGGAGCTCAAAGAGAAACATGACTATTACGATCAATGGGTGAAACTCGCCAGACGTTTCGAGCCAACCATCACCGCTTCTGAGAAAAATGTCAATAAATACCTCGATATCATGAATAACATCGTTGAAGACCATTATAATACGACCTTGCGAAGAGACCTCCGCATGTCAGATTATCTCAGACGGATACCTCTTGCTATTGCCCGTTCTTCGTTTACCTCAGTTGATAACAAGGTGTTGGTAGAAGCTGAAGCTTTGATAAAAGAATCAATTGAGACATGGATGTGAAAAAAAACATGGTCGATCTATCAAACCCAAAAGATATTGCCACGATCATAAAAGAATTCATAAAGACCTATGTGGAAAACGCTGGTTGCAGCAGCGTTGTACTTGGCCTTTCCGGTGGTGTAGACTCGGCGGTCTGTGCGTTTTTATGCAGGGACGCACTGGGGATAAATAACGTCCAATGTGTGTTCCTCCCTGATGAAACCACACCAGCACTCGATCGGAAACATGTGAAACTCTTCGCAACCACCTTTCATATCAAGTGTACAGAAATCGATATCTCCTCGTTCGTCGCATCATTTCATGAGGCTTTGGCGCAAAAAAAGAGATTAACGCTTGCAAACATCAAACCCCGGGTACGGATGATCCTCTTATACGAATACGCAAATGAGACAAGTAGCCTGGTCTGCGGGACATCAAACAAATCAGAGATCCTGGTTGGATATTTCACCAAGTATGGCGATGGCGGTGTCGATTTTCAACCGCTCGGTGATCTGTATAAGACCCAGGTGTTTCAGCTCGCCAGATACCTGAAAATCCCTGCCCCGATCATTCGAAAACCACCAACCGCGGGACTCTGGGTTGGTCAGACCGATGAAAAAGAACTTCGGATGAGCTATCAGACCCTTGATGAAATCTTATTTGGTTTGGAACAGAAACTTGAGAGTAGTGTGATACAAAAAACCTCACATGCATCCAAAGAACAAATTGAAAGAATCAGGATGATGCGGGTGAAAAGTCAGCATAAACGCAGATTCCCCCTTGTCCCAAAAATCGGGATTCGGACCCCGGGTCTTGATTGGCGTTCCCCTGTCCAGGAAGGATAACCGGGTTTTAGAAGAACTTCCACAGCGTCAATTCTCTTGAGCTGTTATGACCTTCGGTATCATAGGCGACGATTTTTATAGGATGCTTCAGAAATGCGATACGATTCCACGTCCAGCTGTATGGTGCGGTCGTATCGGTTGATTGTAATGCACCATCGACGAAGAACTCCACACGCTCAATGTTATAATTATTGCTGGTTACCGTAGTCTCAATCGTAATCTTCCCGAAACTCACCGGTGTGAAAAACGGCAGGATCTTTTTATCACCAATATACAGAGCGTTCTCCGGTTTGGTCACCTGCATCTGAATATATGTTGGGATGCGTAACGTCGGATCACCAAACACCACCATCCCATAGTACCATTCCTTTTCCCATTGCAGATACGGGGCTTGGGCATCGAACCATAAACGGAACGCTTCACCAATGCTTTTTCCCTCGGAAAGCGGCTGAGTGAAATCAGCAAAATTCAGCATACTCCCACTCTTCGAAGACGCAACGGTGATCAATCCTGAGGAAGTATGGAAGATATATGCACCAGCAAGATAATTCTCATCGGTGAATCGTCCTGGTCCGCAGGCAAAGAGATTGTAGAACAGGACAGGCGGGTCACGGTCTTGAACATCCTGGGAGAGCACCCAGGCGCCACGATCGTAAAACCCACCAAGGTTGAACGGGTAACCATTTCCAATCCCCCGCTCCCAGATGCCTAACGGGGCGGTCTCCCCCTCACTTGGAGTCACGGCTGCTTCGTCACCAAGATAATCTGTACTGAGCCGTGTCGCTTTATCTGGGTTTGCATACGGGCCGTTCACAAGCCACGTTCCAACATAAGTAATTGGTGTCGGCTCTGGGTCATAGGTCAAGCCATCCACAACGCCGCCATCTTGTGTACATACACGAGCAGTGAACCCATGGTCGCCCATCCACTCGGAGATTTTTATCAACAATCGATTTTCCCCGGCTTGAAGGGTGACATTGACTTTTTTCATATCAATCTCAAAGCCACCGTACCGATTATCATAGAGGACTTCATTGCCGTTGAGCCAGACACGCGCGCCATCATCATAGCCCATCCACAGTTGACAGGTTGTCTGCGCTGAAGAATACACCCGGGCATATGCATAGCAAGCCCCATAATCAGCATCGTTACAATACTCACTTAAATCAATGTACGGGTTCCCGGAATCGTACCTCGTCCAGATTTTACCCCCGTTTTCATCTCCTTCATTCGGGTTGAGGGATTCTTCAGTAACACCAAGATAGTTCGTCGTAAGATATTGCCAGAAATTATCTGCAACGTCCTGATGGAATCCATTCAGTAGGAAACTCCGAATATACTCTGCTTCCCCGCCCTGTTCTGCTGGGTCGCTGAGTTGATAGGAAAGATCGTTAAATGGTAAACCATTCAGGTCGGTCACTCGAGCGGACAGCCGATAATCACCCCCATCTTGACTGATTTTGCAAAGCAGCTGATTCCATCCGGAATTCAGGGTTATATTTGTGGAAAATTGATCAGGGGTCCATCCACCATAGCGATCCTTTGTAAGGACATTGACACTGTTGACCCATGCTTTGATCCCATCATCACTCCCAAGCTGGAGTTTTGCTTGCCGTGCGAGCGGACTGTAGATATAGATATGAGCGTACGCAGCTGATTCGGTTGGACGGGTGCTGAAATAATGTCCTCCGGAGTAGCTATGCACGCAGACTTGTACGAAATGTTGCCCGAGGTCCATCTGATTTAGATAATCCTCTGCGGTGGTAAAAAATCCATAATCATCACGTGTCACATTTGCCTCATAAATAAGGTCAAGGTTCACATCCATGTCAAACCAGTCTTCTTCCACATACTCTAATCCACGCCAGGGCTGGGTCAGTTCACCAATGCGGTAGGCATGGGCTTTGGCAAAGTAATCGTTGACCATGTTTGCCTCAGTGTCATAGGTCAAGGTGTTGGCGTAGATACGTCCGACGTACACCTCAGGTCCCATATCACCAGATCCTGCCTGATGGATTTCATAGACTCCATCATGGTTCGCATCCTGCCAGGTGCCATCAAGGTCCATATAGAACAGATCACTTGGGAACTGGTCACCGGAGACTTCAGCCCATGCTGTGGTGATATCACCAATGAAAAGTATCCCTGTGATTCCTGTGGAATATCGTTCCTGTACCCATGCTTTGATTTCCTCAGCTGTTCCCCCGGAGACTTTTTGCAGAAATACGCTATATCCTTCCAATACTAGATCAGAGATATATTGAAACAGACTTGTATTTATGGACGGATACAGGTTTTCGTTCACAAGGATTGCTAGTGAATCATTCTCAGAAAAAACCGTTGTATGTACATTTTTTAGTGTTGAAAAACAAGCAGGAGTATAAGGATGGTTGAAAAGGTAGTCTTCATAGGTTCCTGGTAGCTCTCCATTCGGTGAGTACCATTGGAGTTTTTCGATGAATCGTCCATCCTGTTTTCCTGGATCATTTTCTGTGAGGAAATATTCATCCTTAAGACTACGGTTGGTGTGACCCTGGATGAGTATTGTCGGTGTGATAAGCAGAATCAGACACACAGAGCTAAGGACGGTTATTTTCTTCTTCATGAAATCCCCCTATTCTATTGATGATATCGTACCTATTACGATGGTCTCTTTTTTAAATCTTTTGCCTTCACTCTAAATCGTGGGTATAGAAAATATGGATACTTCAGATGGTGTTTAATGGAAAAGAAATTTCTTTCCAGTGATCTTTTCGTATGCTTCTTGATATTTCTTCGAGGTCTCAGCAATGACCTGCTTAGGGAGTCTTGGTGGAGCTGAGTTATGATCCCATCCCGTCGAATTCAGATAATCGCGTACATATTGTTTGTCATAGCTTGGTTGTGGTTTGCCTGGTTCGTAACTCTCTGCTGGCCAAAACCTGGATGAATCAGGGGTTAACGCCTCATCGATCCAAATGATCTCATCATTGTATATGCCGAACTCGAACTTTGTGTCTGCGATGATAATCCCATGTTTTCTTGCGTATTTCACCGCAGTGTTATAGATTTTTAATGAATAATCGTTTAATGTATCAGCGACATCGGAACCGACAAGTTTTTTCATTTCTTCTATCGAGATGTTGATGTCATGACCTGATTTTGCTTTTGTCGAAGGAGTGAACAGTGGTTCAGGGAATTGGCCTGATTCCTGCAGGCCTGCGGGGAGTTTTACTCCACAGACCGTCCCGTCCTTTGTATAGGAGTTCCATGCTGAACCGGAAAGATACCCACGCACGATGCATTCAATCGGGATGACCTTTGTTTTTTTCACCAGCATACTGCGGTACGCTAGCTGTGCTTTATAGTCGTGTAATTCCTTTGGAAACTCGGATACCTCGGTGGAGATCACATGGTTCGGGATGCTTTTTTTTGTGTAGTCAAACCAGAATTTTGACAGTTGTGTCAGGCAGATGCCTTTTGATGGTATCGGATCTGGTAGCACAACATCAAAAGCTGAGATACGGTCGGTTGCGACTAACAAGATATCATGGTTTATTTCATAGATATCTCGTACTTTGCCTTTGTTCAATATTTTAGCTGGTAGTTCTGTTTCGACAACGATAGGTGCGTCCATACGTATTCTCCCTTAGGATATTTTTGCGCCTTCTTTCACGACACGGTCTGTGGTGATGATGATTCCTTTTGCTTTCAAGGGTTTGCCGTTGTAGACTGCGTTTCCTTTTGCGTCAGTGACCAGTGGTGCGAGTTTGAATGCGTCAAATTCAAGGATGGGGGCTGGTTCTCTTGCGATGCCGTCCACCCCGACTTCAGCTCCTGGTGTACTATCTTTTGGGTCGAGGAGGGAGACGACATGATCTGCATCGGTTGCAGCAAGCAGCATGCCTTTTGATTCGACGCCGCGGATCACCGCTGGTTTAAGGTTTGTCACCATCACGATTGATTTTCCTGTGATTTCTTCTTTTTGATAGTATGGTTTCATGCCAGCGACGATGGTTCGTTTTCCGAGTGGTCCGAGGTCGACTTGCATGATGTATAATTTATCCGCCTGAGGATGATCTGAGACTTCGAGGATTTTGGCGACTCGTAAATCTAGCTTTGAGAAGGGATCTGTTGTGGTCACGATGTCTGTTAATTCAAGTTTCTTAAATAAAGGTGTCGGTGTTTCAAGCGTAGTTCCGTTGTGTAATTCAAGGAGGGCGTCATCCCAGTGTCGGATCGGCTGTGTCTGTCCGATCATTTTCCAGATGCGTTCTGATGAGAAGGGAAGGTAAGGTGCCATGGTGACTGCGAGTGCTTGTACGAGGCGTAGACTGATATGGAGAACGGTTTTGCAGCGTTGCGGATCGGTTTTGAGAAGAGTCCAGGGTTGATTGTGGTCAAAGTACACATTCCCGTATTGAGCAAGGTTCATCACTGCCCGTAAGCCTTTTTTAAAGGAGCATTGTTCGAGTGCTGCTTCGACTTCCTTATGGGTTTCTTGTATTTTTCGTATGGCTTCGTTATCCATGTCATTCAGGGTGCCTGCCTCAGGAATCGAGCCGAAGTTCTTGCTGGAAAAGGTAATCACCCGGTGAATGAAGTTGCCGTACGTCCCAAGGAGCTCGTCATTGTTTTTTGTGACAAAATCATTCCATGTCCAGTCCGCATCTTTGTTCTCTGGCATGTTGATGGCCAGGTAATATCGGATGACGTCAGGGTCGAACCGATTGAGGATCTCTGGGACCCAGATGCCGATTCCTCTGCTTTTTGAGAATTGTTCTCCTTTGAGCGTGAGATATTCGTTGGCTGGGATGTTGTAGGGGAGGTTTAATGATTCATCGTACCCCATTAGGATGGATGGCCAGATGATGGAATGGAACGGGATGTTATCCTTTGCGAGAAAATAGTAATGTTTCGCCTCTGGGTTCTGCCACCATTCCTTCCATTTCGATGGTTCTTTTTGTTTCTTTGCCCATTCTTTGCTTGCGGACAGATAGCCTATGACTGCGTCGAACCAGACGTAGATGCGTTTGTTCTCAAAGCCGAACACCGGGACTTTGATGCCCCAGTTGATATCCCGTGTGATCGCACGATCGTGCAACCCGTTCTGCAGCCAGTTATTTGTGAATTTCAGCACGTTTGCCTTCCAGTAGTTCTTATCCTTAAGCCACGTGATGAGTTTTGGTTCAAAGGTGCTTAAGGCAAAGAACAAATGTTCTGTTTTTTGCTTGACTGGTGTTCCTCCGCATATCTTACATTTCACGTTGAGTAATTCGAATGTGTCAAGGAGTTTTCCGCAGTTATCACATTGGTCTCCCCGTGCTCCGTCTTTCTTGCAGTGGGGGCAGGTCCCTTCGACGTAACGATCTGGGAGAAACCGTGCGCAGGTTGGACAGTAGAGCGCGTCTATGCTTTTTTTCTTGATTAGGTTCTTCTGATAGAGGTTGAGGAATATTTCTTGGACAAGGGTTTCATGGTTCGTTGTGGTTGTCCTGGTGAAGAGATCAAAGGAGATCCCAAGCTGTCGCATGTTTTCTGTGTGTTCCTTATTGTATCGATCGACGATTGTCTGTGGTGTTGTTTTTTCTTTATCTGCTGTGATGGTGATAGGTGTCCCATGTTCGTCGCTGCCGGAGACCATGAGGACGTCTCTTCCTTTGAGTCGATTGAACCGGGCGAAGATATCTGCTGGGAGGTAGCATCCAGCGATATGACCTAGGTGTAATGAGCCGTTTGCGTACGGCCAGGCGACGCCGATAAATGTTTTTTCAGCCATGGAAATCCTTTCTGAATACCAAGTGCGACATTTAATTGTAACGGTATAAAACCACCTTTTTTTTTGGTCGATATAGTGACTGTTGATACCTCTTTCCGTCCTTGCCTTCCCATCAGTTATAAAAACGTTATAGATTAGCTTTAATTAATGGAGGTTTGATTGCGGACCCATGCTGTGTAAAATCTGTAAGTCAGAATTAGAGCCAGAGAACGACACAAACATTTGCCTCAGTTGCCAAAGTGTTATTGCGGATGTTGAGATGAAAGTAGATGCGTTGTAACTTATATCCTGTGAACCGATATGAATGAATTAAAAAAATATTATTGCACAATATGTAAAAGGGAATTGCTGTCACGGGATTCCCCTGAGGACGGCTCTGAGAAACCTAAAATTTCCTTGCATCATATTGATTATAAAAACAATGTTGCGATACGAGTGTGCAAAGAGTGTCATAATAAATTGCATACGACGATGAAGAAGCATAAATATGGTTATAACAACATCATCAGGAGGGACGGTTCGAAAAAAGGTCGTCTCTCGCCAGGTCCTTATCCTAAAAAGATCATTGAATAGAAATCCCCTGGATTCAAGCGCACGATGAATTTTCTATCAAAAAATCTTATGGCAACTCGTTGATCAGATCAATAAGAATAAACCGATGACAAGGATGGTTCTTTTCATAACAAATCAAGTACACATCCTTCTCCGGGGAGAGTCCTTTTATTCGTTTCAATTCTGCTATTGCGTTTGGATTGCTTCGTATTTCTTTTCTGAATCTTTCTTCAAATTCTTGTCAGGTGATTCTTTCTGTTTTGTAGTCGTTTCACAGTTCTTTCGATGCTGATAAAACACATGGTTTTGCATCTCTGACTTTTATGGCATCCTGAGAGAGTTTATTCCACATTGAAATCTTATTTTCTTTCATCATTTCATCGCCGTATGTACTATGCTTAAAATTCAATGAATACCTAGTATAAGCATGTTACGAGAAACAGTTAGGAATTCATACCAGAAAACGAGGGAAAAACAAATTGGATTTCTCCTAAATTTTTATGATTAGGTTATGGTTCATAATTACTAGATTTCCACCAGCACAACATTTAAATATATCGCAAGTTCTATCCACTAGTATTAAGTATCAACTTAATGAAAAATGGTACTTCATAACCTTAAGATTACCGATTTACTCACTCTCGATATATATGAAAAATAAGTAGTAAGATTGAGAGAAAAAAGAAAGTCTTCTGCCATTTCGTGCAGAACCAGGTGCTATTTTTCAAAGAGTTGATGAAGATTAGAGGTGAAGATAATGGTCATTGACCCATCAACTACGAAATACTTGATTAAGGCTAAAATAAAGGCAGATGGAATCATCGAGAAATCCGATGTTGTAGGAGCGATTTTTGGTCAAACCGAAGGGCTCCTTGGTGATGAACTAGACCTGCGTGAATTACAAAGATCCGCACGTGTAGGACGCATTGAAGTAGAACTTGATTCGAAGAACGGTAAAAGCGATGGAGTTCTAACGCTCCCTACCTCGTTGGACAAAGTAGAAACCGTTATTCTCGCAGCAGCGTTTGAAAGCATTGATCGTGTCGGACCCTGTAAGGCGACGATCCATGTCGAGGAAGTCGAAGATGTCCGTGTCTCACGAAGAAAACAGGTTATCGAACGAGCAAAAGCATTATTAAATGAGGTCATGGAAAAAAGCAAGACTGACAGTGAGAGCATCGCGGAGAACGTTCGACAGGCTGTTCAAGTTGAGGAGATCACTAGCTATGGTCACGATCATTGTCCCGCTGGACCTAATATCAATGATAGCGATGCGATTGTGATTGTGGAAGGCAGACGTGATGTGCTCAACCTGCTAAAATATGGGATAAAGAACGTCATTGCAGTTGGTGGAACCAATGTACCACGGACCGTTGTTGATCTTTCGAAAGAAAAAATCACGACTGTGTTTGTCGATGGTGACCGCGGCGGGGAACTGATCCTGCGTGAGCTCTTGCAGGTTGCTGACGTTGATTTTATCGCACGGGCGCCGCAGACTCGAGAAGTTGAGGAAATCCCCCAAAAGCTTATCATGAAATCATTGAAGAATAAGATCCCTCGTGAGCAGTACATGGATATGTACAATATTAAAATAGAGGGGAAGAACGGTGAGGACAAGCGTCAGGATAACGGCGAGAAGCAGCCGCAGAAGATGAAGAAAGAATTCTTCTCAAAGAAAAAGGAACAGCAACCGATTCGCAAGGATGAAGAAAGTACCCCTGAGGTTGTCGAAGAACCAGTGATTACGACGGAGAAGCAGAAAAATTACGAAACGATCCTGAATGAGATTTCCGGGTCGTTAAAAGCAGTGCTGTTAGATGAGAACGGCAAAGAGATACGGACCATCCCTGTCAGAGAGCTTACCGATGAGATCAAGAAAGGTGATAATGTCTCTGCTATTGTCTTTGATGGGATCGTGACGCAACGCTTGCTAGACATTGCGAATAATAAGAATGTGAGAGAAATTGTTGGTATCAAACTCGGCAATGTCGTCAAAATGCCAAAAGCAGTCAAAGTGTTGACAAAAAACGATTTTCAATAATTTTATAACATACAAAAGACGTTAACAATCATGTGACTGACTAGCATGTACATACGCAATGGTCGTGAAAAAATATAAAAGTCTTTATAGTATTCTTGGCTAGGGAAAGGACAAAGACAATGCAGAAAGACGAACTCATACAACTCCACACGTTTTTATATCAGATCCGAAGTCAGCTAGAACAGATCTGTGAACATAACGGATGCGACCATGCCTGTTATGAGAAACTTGAAATCACACCGTATCAGATTCATAAGTCAAAACGTGAGCATAAACTCGCAGTCTTTACCCTCAGTAAAGATATCGCAGGGATCCTCTCAGACAACAATGGCGACCCTGGGTTAGAAAAAATAGCGAATCGTCTTGATCAAATGGCTATCCGCTTTATGACTGAGAAAGAAAAAGAGACACGTCGGTCATAATTCTTTTCGCATACTGTACGCGTTTTCCCCATTTTGATAGAACCCTCGGAGCATCTCCTGAAGCTGGAACCCTCTTGCTTGATAAAACCTCAGAGCTCTTTTGTTCGATGTACGGACTTCAAGCTCCACGCTGGTGACATTTTGCTGTTTCATTTCATTGATGAAGTGTGTAAGCAATGACGAGCCGATTCCTTGTTTGCGATATGAATCTGTTACCGCAAGCATGAGGATCCGTCCTATATTCGGTGTTGTTTTTATGCCAATGAGAAACCCAATAATCATTTCCTGATTGAGCGCCACGAGGAAACCCTCAGGGAATGACTCGTAGAACTGGCTGAAGATGGAGGGATTATAGCGTTCTGGTAACGTTTCAAACGCAAGTGCTACGACCGGAAAAATATCGTTTGGCTGCACACGTCGGATCATCAACACAAACGGTAAACATACCCAAGAATATAAATCATTAGCGGTATGTTTAAGAATCTTTGAAAAATATGGGTTGATACGAGGTGTTTAGTATCAGTATCGATGATGTCACAGTCACACGTATTATCTTTGAACGTTTCTCAAAAGAGTTCAGTGATAGTTTTGATGTCGATGTTGCGATCGCTGGAGCCGGCCCTGCGGGTCTGACCGCTGCAAGGTACTTGGCGGACGCTGGAAAAAAAACCATCCTGTTCGAACGGAAACTCTCCGTTGGTGGTGGTATGTGGGGTGGTGGGATGACGTTTCCGGTGATCGTCGTGCAAAAAGAATCAAAATACATCCTGGAAGATGTCGGGGTGCGAGTCAAAGACGAGGGGAAAGGGTACTACAGTGCTGATTCTATTGAGGTCACGACTAAACTCTGTTCAGCCGCGATAGATGCAGGTGTTCGAATATTCAATACTATATCGGTTGAGGATGTCCTGATGGATAAAAAGAAGGTCAATGGGTTTGTGATTAATTGGAGCGCTGTCGAGATTGCGGGTCTGCACGTGGATCCTTTATCGATTCGTGCTCGATATTGTATTGATGCCACCGGTCATGCTGCCGAGGTTTGTCAGATTGTACGACGGAAGGTCGGGGCGTTGAATACACCGAGTGGTGATTTGGAAAAAGAACGGTCCATGTGTGCGGAGATCGGGGAACGAACGGTCGTGGAAAACACAAAAGAAGTCTATCCTGGGCTTTTTGTCGCTGGTATGGGTGCGAACGCTGTGTATGGTGCTCCGCGGATGGGTCCGATTTTCGGTGGCATGCTCTTGTCCGGGGAAAAAGTAGCACAATTGATTCTTAAGAAACTCAAATAATGCTCCTCATCAGAAGCAGATGAGGCGTTTTTCCTTTTTTAAAAAGGTGCGAAATTAGGAGCGATACTGTATCATCGTTGTCGTATATTGATAATTGACCATGACCCTATATTTCAACAAAATCAAATATATTGCCTCGAATGGAACTGGCAAAGAAATATTTATATGGATGATGTATTTAATAGTAAAAGGATAATATACTATGAAGTGCAGAAGATTACCCTGGGGGTCTAAGCTGAAGTTTTCCAGTGAGGTTCGATTCATGGTTTTTTTCGTTATTTTTTTGTTACTCGCTGCATATATGCCCTTGTCATCGTCTCAGCAGATGAACCAAACTCCTGTTCCTTTGAGTTTTACTGAGGGTCAATTCCTCTATTCACCGATGTGGTCCACAACAACGTATTTACGCCATGCTGATGGATCGTTGAATCGTTCCTGGTCAAGCAGCTATTTCCCAGGTGTTGCTGTCTGTTGGTTAGGCGATGGAACGATTCTTCGGACGATACGAACTGGTTCTGGTGGAGGGACCGGTGGGTCTGGTGGTGGTGTGCAAAAAGTCGCTTGGGATGGTACTGTCATCTGGGATTTTCGATATAATACTAATGGCCATCTCACTCATCATGATGTGAAAATATTGCCAAGTGGGAATGTCCTGTTGATTGCGTGGGAAACCAAAACACGTTCTGAAGCGATTGCTGCAGGACGGAACCCAAGCTACGTTTCCAATGATGGGTTGTGGCCTGATCATGTCATTGAAGTTCAACCAACAGGACCCTCAAGTGGTGATATTGTCTGGGAATGGCATGTCTGGGATCATCTGATCCAGGATTTTGATGCATCCAAAGCAAATTATGGTGTGGTCGGGGATCACCCAGAGTTAGCTGATGTTAATTATGCGACATCGACACAAGAAGATTGGATGCATACGAATTCAATTGATTATCACGTAGATTTTGATCAAATACTTATCAGTGTCAATACTTTTAATGAAATCTGGGTCATTGATCATAGCACGACTACAGAGGAAGCCGCAGGTCATAGCGGCGGGAACAGCGGCAAAGGAGGCGATCTTCTCTACCGCTGGGGAAACCCAATGACCTATGATGCAGGCACGTTAAGTGATAGAAAATTATTTATGCAGCATGACGCGTCATGGATCGAAGAAGGATATCCTGGTGAAGGAGACATCCTTATCTTCAATAACGGAGCGGGTCGTCCTGATGGTCTGTATTCCACTATTGATGAAATTACTCCGCCGGTGAACGAGAACGGCGAGTATTATCTTGAGCCAGATTCCGCGTATGGGCCAGAAGTGCAAACATGGATATATACAGCGAATCCTCCGACGAGTTTTTATGCAAGTTTTATTTCTGGCGCTCGACGACTCTCCAGTGGAAACACATTCATAACGAATGGGGTAACAGGGCTGATCTTCGAAGTCACCCCTGAAGGATCAACTGTTTGGCAATATAGCACGGGAGGACAACTATTCAAAGCAGTGTACATCCCCCCTGAAGAACCAGGGCCACCAGAAAACGAGACACCCCCGGATTTAGACTGTTCAGGGAGTCTTTCATGGACCGATATCAAACCAGGTGCGATGGTGCAAGGAAGTTTCCAGGTAAAAAACATTGGAGACGTCGGTTCTTTGCTGAATTGGACGATTAATACCTCATCGATTCCCTGGGGCACATGGTCGTGTAGCCCGTCTTCAGGAGACAATCTCACCCCTGAAGCTGGACCAAGCACTGTAAATGTATCAGTCACTGCACCTGACCAACCAAAGTCAAACTTTGAGGGTTACTTGAGGGTAGAAAATATCAATGATTCTACTGATTTTGAGTTAATTCCAGTGACTCTCACGACACCAGTGAAATTTATACCCTGTTGGCTGCTGTTCATCAAACAGATACTATCATACTTTTTCCAGAACCATTTGTTCATGAAGATGTTCTAAAGTCCCTACGAGTTCGCTGTGTACGGGTCGTTTATGGATGTCTGTTGATCAATCCTTTTTT
>DATMWV010000181.1:0-4660 GCA_035562195.1 Thermoplasmatota archaeon | reverse complement strand
CTCCATGACACGGTTGAAGCCAGGTTCTCAAGGGACGGTTACAAAAATAGAGGCTGAAACAGATGAAACCCTGATTTGGGTTGAGTGGGACAACGGAGAGCGACTTGCGTTACTGGACCCTATCGATAAGTACAAGGTCGTAAAAAAATAAAAAAAAGAATTTTTTAGACGCCAAACCTGTTGAAAACTTCGTGCAAGAACAGATAGATAATTGGAAATCGTTGCTCTAATCTCTCAAAGAAGATCACGAGGTTTTCATAGGTACGTGGCATGGTGACTGCAAGAGGTTCTGACCAGTTGCTCTCAGCACCATACGCATCTTTTGCCTTCACTCGTATCGAATACGTTCCTTTGGTAGTCCATGAATGTTGAGCATTTGAAGTTAAACCTGACGCAAATGGTCCAAGCCAATCACTGAAATTCCCATCACCCCACTCCCACATATAGAACACTTGATCACCGTCAACATCAGTAGCCACTGTTGAGTACAGATACGTCGACCCAGCATTTCCAGAGGTTTTACCAGAAGGTCTCTGTGGTTGTTCAGGTGGAGTATTCTGCTGGATATCTCCCTGGGCGGTAAAGTAATATGCATCCTGTGCACCGATATAGGGATGGTTCTCTTTTCGTCCTGATGCATCCTCTGCATGGATGTAATACGACACTATGGTTCCGTTGACCTGCGCCGGAATCACCGCGTGATAATAATCATCGCCCATCGAGGTCATCTGGATGAAATTCCAGCTTCCGTTATTAACCGTCCAATACACACCGGTTGAGGCGGTGATAAGGTTTTGTTCACTATATGGATAGATCTTCGCTTGGATATCATATCCGGTTTCACTCGTTTGATTCCCAGATAAGGGGGTGTGTTCGAGATAGAGCATGTACCGATCAGTGATACCCATAGCTCTGCAATGAAGGGCATCTGTTGAATCCCATGAACCAGTAAACCCTAAGACCTCGTACCCAGGCATCGCTTGTTGGTACGAAAGAATCGCGTCATCATCCCATTGACTACCCGTGATCGGAACCAACACTTTGTTGTTCAGAATAAGAGAATTGGTATACGGTTGATCATTTGGTGTATACACTCGCACAACATGATAGGGAGCTCCATAACAGCTTGTCTGGGACTCAAAATAATCGACTGCCGCTTCGATTTCATCGTACTGTGAATGACTGGTTGGTACTTCGCGAATCAAGATCGTGTCTGGTGAAAGATACTTCCCCCAACAGTCAATATGTTTAATGTATTCACCATTCACATCAGGGACAACATGGTACGTGGTGATCCCAAGATACTGGTTCACCATCTGATTGATCTGTGCATGGGAATAGCCTGGATTTTCTTCCCAGACCAAAGTAGTTGATATCGCTATCCCCTGCCCATCGGTCATATAATTTCCACCAGCGGTCTCTAGATCCATATCGTACACCGGAATGCTTTGGTTGTTCGCATATACTGTAGGGATTAGATCATCATTTGGCCGTGGGCGGTTATAGGTAAAGTCAACGATCCCTTGCATGCTTTCTTCATTAATCATGAACCAGGGGCCATAATCTCGTGTCCAATAAGAATCGGTTTGGGCTATCAGATACGTACAATGACTAACGTCCACCCCATGGCTTTGATACTGGGTCTGCACTGTGTTCTTTTCAGAGACACTTGCGACAATCGTCACTACATTGACATCCTCGGCCATCTCTTTGATGATGTCATAAGAAATACCAAAAGGATACCGGATGAGCACACCCTGCATCGGTTCGAATTCCGCTGGTTGACGTATCACTGCAAATGATGACGAAAAAGTTGAAAACTGTTGTTCACCATTTGCTGCATTCACATAGACCACCGGTAGCAATAAACCGATGATCACTATAATCAATAGTATCTGATTTCTTTTCATCATTGATTGAATCCCCCTAATGTTTCATACGATATGAATGGTAAATTCGAAACTAACAATTCAGTCCTTAACCGTACTTTGAAAGAGGTAGGTTGAGGGGTACGTTTCCCTCAACAAAGGCTTGAATGCATCAGATTCGTTAGATGTGTGCGAAATTCTCAAAGAACTGGAAGAGACGTGGGAAGAGTGTTTCGAGCAGATCAAGGAGTTTAACGAAGTAAGGGAGATTATACGGCATCGTGACGTCTAAGGGATCGGACCAGACACTCTCATGTCCTTGGGAATCTTTTGCTTTCACACGGACTGAATAATTCCCTTGCTCAGTCCAAGATTTCTGAGTCGAGACAGAATTTCCAGAAGCATAAGGACCAACCCATTCGCTGAAATTCCCGTCCCCCCAATCCCAGAGGTAATAGACACCATCGCCTTCAGGATCTGTCGTCGAACTGGAATACATGTAGGTGTTCCCTGGTTGACCTGTGGCTCGGCCGGTTGGTTTGTCAGGTTTCGCTGGAGGCAGGTTTGGTTCTCCGACCATGATTGTCGTCATGTATGGGATTGCGTTCAATCCGGTGACGACTAATTGGACCTCACCAGTGACACCAATCGGTGAGAAGAACTGGATGATTGCATGTCCGGTTTGATCTGAATATCCGTTACCTAAGAGTGCACCATCTGCGGAGATCGCACACAGAGCATTTGGAAGACCCACAACGTCGACTTCAAAGGTTTCGGCTCCATTGGGGATGAACTCATCATGGATGACCTCCATGGTAAACGGGATATCGGTGCGGACTTGTACTGATGGGTCGCCAAAGACAGTCCATGCATCAGCTTCCCCTTCACCTGATGATCCATACTCATCAATCATCGACATTGAACCAGTAAAGCAGAGAGCGCCAAAGGTGGTCTTTTGGTTCTCAGGATACTTTCCAATGAGAATGTTATTGAATTCATCCTGTGCTTCCATTGGTGGATCCCAGCTTTGGCTAATGGAGGACATGTATGCTCCGATCGCCCCAATTGGTTGCCCGTTATGGGTTGCGCGTAACCAGGCTTCCCCGAAACAAGTCCCGCTGTCAAATTCTCCATTGTTACAAGCGACCGATGTGATGAAAGGCAGCATGTTATCGTTGGTTAATGCATTGACATTCGAATTGCTAAATCCACTTGAACCCCATGAGGTCATCGATCCATGACCACAGTAGTTGATGATGCTGCGTCCCTCGTTTAATGCAGTCGCCACCATCGTTGTGGAAGGATCGCCTCCTGCGTCTCCACCACCTTGGCTTCCGTCATAGAGCTCATCGACACCAGCATAGGTAAAATTGAGTAGCAGGGTGCGAATATTTCTGATGTGTTGATAATCCATTTCATTGTCATCTCCAGGACCTTGGCTAGAGGCGATCCCGACTCCTTTCTCATACCATGGAGCATCAATCTGAGGATCACGTTCATAGCTAATCGTCCGATTCGCCTGTGTTTGAGCTTGTGCGACATTTTCTGCAGAGAACCGTCCAACGAAGAGATCAGCATAATGGTCAGATCCTACGATATATGAGTAGCTAGGATCAGAGGCGCCGTACCCTGGGTATAATGTGGGTACCTGTGCAACATCACCAACTAAGAGAACGAAGGTAAGGCCTTTCGTATTGTAATAATCGGTGATGTATGTCTTTATTGCATTAGCGTTCCCAATGGATGAAACATTGACCATCTCAGTCGGGATTCCTTTCAGGTTTTTCCACTCGACGAACGGAACCATCGTAGAATAGAAAGAATCATAGGTGATGACCAGCATGTTACCCTGCTCTGAAACGGGGTTATATTTCGCGGAATTATAGTTTATGAAATGGTGTTGATACAAGGAGAGGAAATCGTTATCGACTGTTGTCAACTGAAATTGTTCATTGTTATGTGTTGTAATCTGTTGTGATGGAGTGATTTCAACAGTAATATCATTGTAAAATCGCAGAGTCGCTTGCTCTGGATTGTACTGGAATGGATAGATTGTGACGACTTGACCTCTGAAATCCCTGAGATAATATGGGTCTTGGAGTTCTGTGATAGTTGAGGGATACCAGGTGTTTTGGGTGTAGACATCGCCAAACTCATACGGGATATCTGCAGGGTTTACGGTTCGTAGCAGGTTCCCTTTTGAAGGTGCGACCAGGATGTTTTGATACTCTTCATAGGATGTTCCGATCACACGGATCGTCATTGTTCCTTCGTAAGGGATGATAATACTACGAGCTATTGAGGGAAGAGCTGGTGCTCCTGCAACCAGGCTGATGGCTTCGTCGTCTAATGCTAAATCAACGTATTGTTTGTCATTAATCTCCACCGGAGTCATGGTAAATGCATCAATGGTATACTGGAGACGAGTCACATCTCCCATTTGCTGGACAGTGATGGAAACATCATTCGAACTGGATGTATTCACGGTTTGAGTCTCTGGCGAGCGTCCACCGATGCTTGGTAGTATGCTTGCTGCAGTCACAAAAAGGCCTACAAAAAGAATGATTACTTTTCTCATGTTTTTTTCTCTCATAGTATCCCCCTATCTTCCATATGATGGAATAGGATATTTATAGTTTATAGTTAACTCGGTACTTCCTATATATACTTTTCTTTTACAATAAAAGCAATTGAAAGAGTCGAAAAAGGTCAATAAACGTTCGTTCTTCCATCTAAACGATGGAATTTTTAAAAAATCGCAAGATAATCATTGGTATTTATCACATATAACA
>DATMWV010000180.1:0-2151 GCA_035562195.1 Thermoplasmatota archaeon | reverse complement strand
TCGACAAGTGCATCGACACCGAGAAGGACATTTGAACTTTGGTTTTCAATCATGTCAAAAAAATGTTTCTCTTGTGGTATTAGCCAGGAAAGGATCCCCATATCATCATACCTCTTCATTGAATATTAATAAACCTACCCCTATGCTAGAGTCAGATAATCAATTATCAGAATATAAATCCCTATGATTTTAATAACTCCGCACAGACTATATCCTTTGTTTCTTTTAATTAATAGAAAATCCACAAAAGACTTTAAACAAACATCTATTCATGAAGAAGTATATGCGAATCGCACATATCTCAGATATTCATGCAAATTACGGAAGTGATTTCAACAATTCAACATTTGAAAAAGCAGTGAAGTTGTTAAATGGATTTGAGGCAGACCTAATTTTTATCTCAGGAGATCTGACAACCGATGGATTACTTCGTGAATATGAATTTGCTTCAGAAAAACTTTCCATGATCAAAGGGAAAAAGGCAATTGTTCCGGGTAATCATGATGAGAAAAACCTAGGATATAAATTATTTCCTGAATTTTTTGGGAACACGGATTTTATTCGCTATGACGGGAATCTTACAGTGATTGGTCTTGCCACCAGTGAGCCGGATAAGGCTGACGGGCGCCTTGGGCGAAATAGACATCGATTGATTACAAGAGGTATTGAGAAAAAAAAAGATCTGACGATCATTGGTTTTCATCATCATCTTGTCCCCATCCCAAACTCAGGCAGAGAGCACAATATCATTGAGGATGCAGGAGAAACATTAGATATTATCCTCCGGAATAATGTTCCATTGGTGCTCATGGGTCATCGCCATGTGCCCTATGCCGTAAAAATTCATAACACATTACTCGTCAACGCAGGAACATTTTCTTGTAACAGAACACGGGCACATTTTGGGAATACGTTCAATATCATCGATTTCAAAAACAACACAATTATTGTGACCGTTATCAATGTTGAAAAAGAAAAACAGGAGAAAATGGTGAAGTATAATCCAAGAGATGGTTGCTATATTAATAGATACTATGATGAGAAAAAAAGGATTGATTAACTCTGTTCCGCACCGACCAGATAATTAATCACCGTCTCGGAGATATCCTGAGAGTATTCCCCTGTTCTTCGGATACTTTCAACGACATATCCAACCGATAAGGCAATGATAGCTTTTTGTTGCAGTGCATGGGTATTTATTTCTTCGCACACTGATTCCAGGGTCGTTACTGATTCGATATTTTCATTCGATGCATGGATGTCCTTCTTAAAGAATGAGCTAATGCTTTTATTAAAGATATCTAAAGAGAGATTTCCTGCGGTAATAATCCTTGATATACTTTTTTTATCCAGGTTATTGTCAATGAGGTTTGGGATGTTTTCAGATATTCTGACAATATGGTCTCCAATTCGTTCAATGATCCTGCTAATGAGAAAACAGGCAGATGCTGTTTCTATGGTGATGTTCATTTTACGTGCAAGACTTGCATTTTGTAAGAGGATGTTGTATTGACGGGCGACGAACCAGTGCAGTCGATCGACATCATTATCACGTGAAATAACATCAGCAGCTAATGTCCTATCTTTTTCCTGCATTGCACGCATGACATCTTCATGCATACGTTTAACGATGACATACATTCGTTTGATGGTCTGGTCGAATGGCATCTCAGTTGGGTTGAGAAGATCCTTTAGGATAACCGATTTTTCTGTTTCTTCGATGACTTCAGGCCCTATCGCAAGTTGGGTAAAAGAACGTATGACGTTTTGAACAGCGATCGGTAGTCGCGTAGGAGAGGTGATTTTTATAGAAGTATATCCAGCTATATACGCTCCAATAAGTTGTTGGAGAAGATAGGTTGGTTTTAAGATACGACTAACGTCGAATTCTTTTACTTTCTGGAGCTGCTCTTGAGTCATTTTTGGTGTGAGTAATAAAGTGCCATCAGATTGTATGTGTATTCCCATTGGATCATTTTTTTTGATATGAAAAGAATTAATCCATTCTTTTGGTAAGGTTATGATATAGGATGATCCTCCGGTGAGTTGTACTCGTCGTATCTCCATAGATGTTCACAAGTTACCTGGAAAAAGAATAGCCTTTTAAAATTTTCTATAGAGCTATATTGACAAAATATCACTATATATATC
>DATMWV010000179.1:0-2433 GCA_035562195.1 Thermoplasmatota archaeon | reverse complement strand
GTATCATGGTCATTACCAGCATGCACATAAAGATGCCTAAGATTTTTTTTGTGTTCATACTTTATTCCCCAACAACTAATATATCAACATAATATATAAATCTTTTGTTGATTTTCATGGTAAATCGCGAAAATTTGCTAGTTTTTTGGTGAGACGACCTAATTTTTCCTGGGATCGTTCTATAACCTCATTTGAGATTTCAACGAGTAAAGACAGATGTTTTTCGTCACAAAAAAGACAGCCGTCTCTCCCTATAGGGGCATCAAGACGCTCAGTACTGCAGATTTCGATAATGATTTTTTTACTTAGTGATTTTACCGCTGAATTTTTGAATCCACATGATATCGCGGTTTTCACCATCTTATCGGCAAGTTGAAGGGTTTCAGCACCGATATGCAGGATAGGTGCTTGCGCAAGTAACCAGAGAAAACCTGTTGTAGCTTTTATTGAGGCAGCTCGCAGCTCATCTATTTCTATGGTACGATGCCAGACCCCAAGGAATCTCGCACCACTTTTGTCACCAATCTGCGGAATCTGTAATAGGACGATCCGTCCCGCACAACTACTCGAAGTGTAGAATCCTTCTATCTTATTGATCAGATCAAGTATTGGGAGCACGCCTTTGTCTACCTTTTCATGGCCACAAGCATCGTGTAAGGATTTCAACGCGTTCTCTTTTGCGTCTAAGAATTCTTTTTTCTTCATTTTGAAACGCTTCTATCAGATATAGAAAGCATGATATCTCGTTTTTTTAGCTCCCTGAAAAACTCACTTGGTGGTATGATTTCCTCCGGGCAAAACACACCCCGTTGCTGGATTGTTCCATTCGCAATCATCTGCGCGGTGATAGCAACAGGATAACCGGTGGTTCGCATCATCGCTGTTATCTTGTTCTTTTTGTCATAGGAATCAATCAAGAGGTATTCCCGTGAGCGTTTCTTCCCCTGTTTTATGCCTTCGCTCATCACTTTTAATAACACGACATCTTCCCCTGTTGTGGGAATATTTTTCATCAGCAATGATGCAAAGACATCTCGAGGAGCGATCATCTGACCCGCGCAGTTGATTTTTTTATCATCAGCAAAGCCAAGGTCAAGGATCGTTTTGATTTTCTCACAATGACCAGGGTACCGAATCGTCTTATAATCAAGATACTGGATTGTACCTCTATATGTATATGGTAAGGTGGAGCATCCTCCTGAGGTAAGGAACGCTTCCATGGCTCCAAACGGGTCAGGAAACTGTAAGGTCTCAATCTCGGTCATGGATTTCTTCTGGAGAATCTTGCCATGGTCGAGAATCAAAGCGTCTTCTATATATTCATTGATAAGTCCATAAGGAGAAAATACGATCTGATACTGCAATGGCGGCTGAGGATGACGAGGTAACCCTCCGACACGGAGTCTTACTGAGTTGACGGTATCGAGATGATCAACGATATCACGCGTGATAATAGACACAAGACCGGGTGCTAACCCTGAATCAGGGATGATGGTCACCCCATTCTTTTTTGTTTTTGTAAACAATTGTCGTTCTTTTTCGACGATAGTATTGTTCCCACCAAGGTCAATAAAATGTGTTTTTGTCTGTAATGCAAGCGTAGCCAACCTGTAATTATATCGATAGGGCAGCGCGGAGATAACGACATCTCCTTTTTGTAACACACGTTTAATTCCTGAGGAATTCTCAGCGTTCATCTCGAGTGTTTTTACGCCGGTTCCTTGGAGGAATCGTTTGGCTGACAATCGTGTTTTCCTGTCTTTTTCACCGATAACAATGTCATCAAAATCTGAGAATCTCGACAGGTCATATGCAATCGCACGACCCATCATACCTGCTCCAAGTATTAGGACCTTCATATCGACCAACCCTGTAACCGGGGAAGGATTACGTTATCACTGTTAAATGTTTTCAAAGCTTTTTTTCATGAGGGTTTCTTCCTCTTTATCCTGCTTCCGTATGAGGCTAAAAAGGATCGTTAACAGGAATGACAGCGGAAGGCCGATGAAGATAGGGTCCAGCATATTGATTACATAATCCCCAATAAGTGGTGAGCCGATGATCTTCGGGGCGGTTTTGAAGTAGATGAGGATGTACCAGGCCATGGTAAAGACAAAACCCCCAAGCATACCGACCCATACACCAAATCTGTTGGTTTTTTTCCAGTACAACATAAGGGTATAGGGTGCAAGGAAGGTACATGCCATCAGACCAAAGAAAAACGCAGTCATATAGGCGACGACATCCAAGGGATTCAGGGTGATTATCAGAGTTGCTATCACAATGACGAATGTGGCGATACGACTGATAAAAATGGATCTTTCAGCAGAAACTTGTTTCTTTGATGCTTTTTCATAAACATCTCTACCAAGAGCAGCTCCTGCGGTATGGAACAGAGCCGCAGCCGTAGACATTGCAGCTGCAAGGATAGCG
>DATMWV010000178.1:0-6697 GCA_035562195.1 Thermoplasmatota archaeon | reverse complement strand
TAGCGCCCTTTATTACTTATAAGGTCTGGGTGAATGCGACCGATCCGTTAGGAAGTGGTCTTTTTACCCGAAGATGGTATACGTTTACCACAAAAGAGAATCTCCCGCCGATATTTGGATCCCCTGTGCCTGCCAACGGCTCTACGAACCAACCCCTCACTCTGACATGGAGCATTCCTATTAATGATCCTGAAGGAAATCTCTTTAATTGGAGTATTCAATGTAGCAACGGACAAACCAATAGCAGCTCTGGTGCATCGAACGGGACGAAGACCTTATCAATTTCTGGACTTGTCTCATCGATATCCTATAAGGTGTGGGTGAATGCGACCGATCCGTTCAATAGTGGTCGTTTCACTCGAAGATGGTATATGTTTTCGACCGGTGTGAATCTCCCCCCTGTCATTGGATCACCGACTCCCTCAAACGGCTCTACCACCAACCATCTCAGCTTCCCCTGGAGGATCGTCATTATCGATCCCGATGGAGATCTCTTCTCCTGGTCTATCCAGTGTAGCAACGGACAATTTGCAAGTGGCTCTGGTGCGTCCAACGGCACAAAAACATTATATGTATCTGGGCTTGCGCCCTTGTCTTCGTATGTGGTCTGGGTGAATGCGACCGATCCATATGGGACTGGATTTTACGCTCGTAAATGGTTCACTTTCTCTACAGGCATCAATCTTCCGCCAGTATTTGGGGAACCGGTCCCTGCAAATGGTTCCATAAATACGAACCTTTCTTTTAGCTGGAAGATCCCAATTAATGACCCGGAGGGTGATCTTGTCTCTTGGTCGATCCAATGCAGCAATGGGCAATCTGCGAGTGGAACGGGTGCGTCGAACGGTACAAGATCATTACCACTCTCTGGACTTGCATCATTGACATCATATATTATCTGGGTAAACGCGACAGACCCACCAGGGATTAATACCTTTACGAGACGATGGTATACCTTCTCCACTGAATTTAATCTTCCACCGGTATTCGGCGAACCTTTGCCTGCAAACGGTTCTATGAAAAATCCGCTGAGCTTGACTTGGAGTATCCCGATTGTTGATTTAGAAGGTGATCTCCTCTCTTGGTCGATCCAATGCAGCAATGGGCAGTCTGCAAGTGGGACTGGTGCGTCGAACGGCACAAAAACATTAACTGTTTCTGGACTTGATTATTTGACTAACTATACCGTCTGGGTCAATGCGTCTGATCCGATGGGAACGAGTATTGTTGTGCGAGAATGGTATGTGTTCACCACCGTAGAATTTATTAACACCCCTCCAGGAAAACCGGAACGACCATCTGGATCAATGACTGGAAAAATCAATGTCAATTACACCTACTGGACAAGTACTGTTGATGTGGATGGGGATCAGATTTGGTTCTGGTTCGAATGGGGTGATGGTACGAACAGCGGGTGGGTTGGACCATATGACTCTGATACCATTGGAAGTGCGAATCATTCGTGGACTGCAGAAGGCTCGTTTAATATCACGGTGAAAGCCAAAGATATCGCTGATGCTGAGAGCAATTGGTCAGACCCCTTGTTAGTCTCCATGCCTGTTGAAATAGAGTTTACGGAACATAAGAGTTCAAACCCGGTTCCTGTCGTCCAGGAGTCGAAAACAAATACCATTGCGACACAGCCTGCTGTAACAACAACTCCATCACAACTCTCTGACTCAGCAACTGAATCAGTAACCGACGAACCTGTTACTGATGAATCCACAGTTGATCTGTCGGAGAAAAATATTTTTGATTTCATAGGACTCGTCATCCGACTATTCAAAGGGGAGTATCCAGAGATGACTCTTCAGCAGATTTTAAAGGCTGAGGGGTGGGTTTGATGAAGGCTGGTGTGAAGATGAATTCCGATGAAAAAGGAGGTTTTTTCTTCTATTAATTGTGAACGGTGAGCCATATGAATATCCTATCATGGAAACGGTCGGATATCTTCCATTTGACGTTCTTATATTTTTGGCTAGATTCTTACTGGTTTGAGCCTTCTCCGGAGCGCCTCCTGAAAGATATGAAAAATTATATTAGGGGGGAGAAATAGAAAGTTTTATTAGGAAAGACACCTATGTACAACATACGATATAATGGGGGAACCTATGCATAAAATTGTCAAAATGGTAATAATAATTGGTATTACTATTGCATTTTTAACACCTGTATCCTTAGTTATTGGAGATGATTTGGAACCACCAGTCATTACTTCAATCTCGTATGGACCGCATGCAGGTGTCTGGACTGATCCTGGATTTTTTTTATTTCAGTCCTGTACTGTTACCGATAACGTTAGTGTCACTGATGTCAGAATTAATATCACAGGGCCTATCGGTTTTGTTTCCATTAATGAGTCGATGACCCAGATTTCAACGAACAACTATTCTTATGAAGTCCATAACATCTCTCTTTCTGGAACATATTGGTTTTTTATTTGGGCAATCGACAATTCGAACAACACCGCTCGATCAGAGAACTATCACATGATCGTTTTCGATACTTATCTTACGTACATCTTCGTCGATAGGAATAATACGGTTGGTCCTTGGTTTGGGACTGCACAATATCCGTTACAATATATCACTGATGCAGTAGATGTTCTTGCTGAGAATGGGACGATTTTCATCAATGACGGAGTGTATGAAAACACCTCTATCGATCTGAATAAGAACATGAATCTTCTCGGGGAAAATCGATATTCGACAATCTTAGATGGAGGTGGAAGTAACACCAGTGGTATCATCAGCATTACCGGAAATCATTTAATTAGCATCACCGGTCTGACATTACAAAATGCCATCTATGGTGTCCATGCACAAAACAGTAGCAATGCAACAATTACTCAGTGCTCACTGTCACAATGTACTGGTGCTGCTCTTTTCTTGGTTGACACCGAAAATGTCTTGGTGAGCAATTGTGATATTACCGGCAACAACCAAGGCATTCAACTGACCAATTCGAGTTTCAATCTGTTTTATCATAATAATTTCCTTAATAATCTGGTTCACGTTTCCACATCTTCTAACGCCTCTTCGAACGGATGGGATGATGGAGTGACAGGGAATTACTGGGATGATTATCGAGCGTTATATCCTGATGCGACAGTGATCCCAGCGACAGGGACCTGGGACATTCCTTATGTGGTGACCGTCTCTGGTAGTAATACTGATTTTCATCCATGGGTGTATCCCTCAGGGTATATTGATACCATTCCACCACAGGTGATCCTTCTCTATCCGAATGGTGGGGAGGAACTCTATGGAACTATCGCGATCCAATGGTCTGCGTCTGATGATTATACCATGGATTTGAACGGATCTATTCTTTTAGAATATAGCCCAGACAATGGTAATGTCTGGATTCCGATTGCATCCCATCAAAATAATACGGGATCCTATTTCTGGAATACGAGTGTGATTCCAAACGGGGAGCAATATCTTATCAGCGTAACGACCTATGATGAGTTCTTCAACGTCGGTTCTGATACATCAGATTCAACGTTTACATTAAATAACTTCCAACCAGGGGACCTTCAAATCACTGGGCCTTCCCAGGGTGGAAATGGGATTCCATTTCAATTTTCTGTCGTTGCATCTGACCCTCGAGGCCAACAAATCTATTATAAATGGGATTGGGGCGATGGCAATGAGAGCGAATGGTTAGGTCCTTATTCTTCCAATGTCACGACGACAGAAACCTATACGTGGGAAAATGATGGGAACTTCAGCATTCGAGTCAAAGCAATGAATACTGGTGGAACAGAAAGCAACTGGTCAACTCCACATCTTATGTTTGTTGCAGAGCAGATAAATTTCTCTAACGTCCAACTCGGACATATCTATTTCAAGCTTTTTTCCTTTAACCGATCATTCCTGTTCTCAGATTTCTTAGCGAAACTAAGTGTCGTCATTATCCTAACAACCCATGAACTAGAATTAAAAGCAGAGGCAACAGATATTGTCAAATCGGTGAGGTTTGAGGCGCATAACCAATTACAAATTGAAGACATGGTCATCACCGATGACGATGGCTCTGATGGTTTCTCCTGTTTCATGAACATCTCTCGGGGTACGTATATCTTTAATATCTCTGCTTATGATGGAAATGGATCGTTAGTCGATCATTACAGCCTCTTCACGGTCTTCTTCATTCGCGTTGGTCGATACGCTACACAGCCTACTGGTGAGACTCGTCTCCTGCATCTCCGAAGCATTCCTCGTCTGCGTCAATGACTTTAGAATATTTACCTAACAGTACAATCAAGGTAACATTAAAATAGATAAAAAACAAGAGTAAATAAGGTGAAAGAAAAATCAAGAGGGATTATATGAAAAAGAAATTATTACATTATATGATTGGTGTGAGTGTGCTGCTGACGACGTTTTCAGCGATTGGTATTCCGTATGTTTCTGCAGATCCACCTGTTGAGCCCTATCAACCGATCCCATCGGCCGGGTCAAGTAGCGTGACTGTTTTTGTCGATCTGCAATGGACCAGTGGTGATGTTAATACCACCTATGATGTTTATTTTGGGATAGAAAACCCACCGCCCCTTGTATTGGTGAATCAATCAGTGGCCGTCTTTGAACCGGATCGTCTTTTACTGAACACCACGTATTATTGGCAAATTGTTGCTCATAACATTTTCCAGGAATCCACTTCAGGTCCGATTTGGAATTTCACCACTGCAGGCAATCAACCACCTTTTAAACCAAAGGTTCTTGATGGTCCCCCACAAGCGGGCAAAGGGATTCCATTGGAGTTTATGACTGTCGCTCCTGACCCTGAAGGAGATCAGGTGTCCTATCAATGGGACTGGGGTGACGGGAACGTCAGTGACTGGTTTGGTCCTTTTGATTTTGGACAAAGGACATCAGCGATTCATGAATGGGCTGACAACGGCACCTATGAAGTGAAGGTCCGAGCGCGAGACGAGCTCGGGAAACAAAGTAGCTGGTCTTCGGCTTATAATGTGACCATTGCACCGCAAGTCGAATTATCGAACTGTAAACCAGGATATCTTTACTTCGTGTTCTTGACGTTTGATAAAACCTATGGATATATCTATTCACTGGACCTCTTAGGAGTATCACTGATTATTAGCACAGGTGGTATGCGAGTGTTTGCTGGTGGTTCAGATTCAGTGAACACTGTGGTCTTTGAAATGCAGAATAAGTTTTTAGATGACCAACGCTGGAATGCGACCTCCATTAACGAAACAGGGAATGCTTTTGAGGGGTACTTCTATTTAAATGATGGTCTGTATGAGACGACAGCGTATGCCTATGATTCAGAAGGTCGTTTAATCGATCGGGCGACACGAAATTACGTTATCTATTATGAATGGAAGTTTATCATATTGAAACAGTTACTTGGCATTACTTCACCCTAATGACTTCGAATCTATTCACTTCGATTCAGATGACTTGCATATAGAATCAGGACGTTTGTCTTCAGGCATAGGAAACCCCAACCCTGTTCTTTTCTTTTCTTTCGATGACAGTTTTTTTTGATTTCAAAATAAAAGACTATTACAGGTTTTTTGGTCATATACTTAAAATACTGTTGTTTCATTCTTTTTTTTATCCAATGGTGAGCCGTCGTATGGATGAAGTAACAGTCAAATTGGTGGCGATAGAAAAAAGTGATGATATCAATTTCATCTTAGGGCAAACACATTTCATCAAATCTGTTGAAGACCTCTATGAGGCGATGAAGAACACCGTTCCTAATGGAAAATTTGGTATCGCCTTTTGTGAGGCAAGCGGTGCGTGTAAGATTCGTAGCGAGGGAAACGATGCTACTCTCAAGAAACTGGCTGAGAAAAACGCGATGAATATCGGCGCAGGTCATACGTTTCTGATTTTCATGAAGGACTGTTATCCGCTTAATGTGCTCAATACGATAAAGAACGTCCCTGAGGTGTGTTCGATTTTCTGTGCGACTGCGAATCCTACCTCTGTTGTCGTAGCCGAGTCAAAACTACCGGGTGGAATTGGTCGAGGTATCCTTGGTGTCATCGATGGGTTCACCCCGAAAGGTATTGAAAACACAAAGGATTTTTCCTGGAGGAAGAAGCTGTTACGGGATATCGGCTACAAGCTCTGATTTAATGTCCGAACCTGCCGACAAGTGGTACAAACACACATCCTCCAAGATGTTGTATGGTCTGTTTTTGTTTTTCTTTCGTAAGCAACGTTAATTCACAATACATATCCCCGACCGGGATGAGTAATTTTCCAGAATCACGCAATTGATCAATCAATAGCTGAGGAATGGACGGCGCAGCACAAGTGACGTAGATGCGATCATAGGGTTGATACGCAGGAAGCCCGCAAGAACCATCACCGATTTCCACGATTACGTTTGTGCTGTGGATGCTCTGAAGGTTTTGTTTGGCTTTTGCTGCAAGGGATTCAAAGCGTTCGATGGTATACACCCGTCCTGTTTGCTCGACAAGGTGTGCCACAATCGCGGCATGATACCCAGATCCTGTGCCGACTTCCAAGATTTTTTGGCCTTTTTTTATGTCTAATGCCTCACACATAATCGCGACCATATGTGGTGCTGAGATGGTTTGACCATTCCCAATATCCAGGGGTGTATCAACATAGGAATAGTTTTTTAAGGAATCTGGAATGAATTCTTCTCGGGGAATTGTCAGAAACGCTTGTTTAACCCAATCGGTTTT